>NZ_JALKFY010000628.1:0-24916 GCF_023242985.1 Frankia sp. Mgl5
TCGTCGAGCCGGGTGTCGTGCCGGTCCACCGCTGGCACGCGGAGAAGGACGCCGGTGAGGAACTGGCCGACAGCCGCGTCAACGTCTACGGCGCCATCGCCCGCGTCCCCGAACGGTCGGCCGCGAGCAGCCACAACGGGGCGGGGAGCATGGACCTGCACCGAGGTCCGCTGCGACTCCCACCTCGGCCACGTGAGCATGGGTTCATCGCGCGGATGGTGCGGTCAGTGAAGGCGTTGTGATCTCGGCAGGCGCCTCCACCGGCCAGCCGTCGAGCTCGCGCCGGTCGCTGCTTTGCGCGGGAGTGCGAAGAACATGAACCGGGCGGTGATGCCGCGGCGGTCGGCGTCCCGGGAGCAGATCTGACGCCAGGGCCTTTCGGTCACGTGTCCGGGAGGTTCTCGCGAACCTCCCGGACACGCGGGGTTACCTCCGGACCATCGGATCAGCGTAGTGCCGTGGCCGCGCCGTCCACTGAGCCTGCGCCGGCGCCTCCAGGCAGGCGGTCGACTGCGTTCCGCAGCGCGGCGGGGAACTCGGCTGCCCAGTCTCTGATGGCTTCACCGACCGCGGTGGCGGCCTCGCCCGCCTGCCCCCATCCGCGTGCGATCGCCGCACCGAGCTGGGTCAGCCAGGTGCCTACCCGGTTCATGAACGCCTGCCCGGAGTTCGCGACCCAGGGACCGACCAGGCCCTCCCAGGCACCGCTGCTGACCAGGGCACCTGCCAGCGCGACGCACAGGATGTCCCCCCAGGCGTCCGCGTCGAGCTTCTTGCCGTCGAGCTTGAACGAGACCAGCCTGAAGAGGAAGGCGCCCAGGAATCCGGCAATCGACGCGCAGGCCGTCTTGGCCAGGACACTCGCCACCCCACCGGTCGAGGCGATCACACCGAGCATGCACGCAGTCCGGAACGCCAGGCCCAGTGCGTAGAAGCCGGCAGCCAGCAGCGTGCTCTGCCACCAGGTTGGCTTTGTCAGTGCCTCACCCGACGTGATGGTGAGCTTCAGCCCCTTGTCTGTCAGGCTGAAGGTGCCGTCGAAGTCGTGCACCTGAGGTGTGCCGCCCGGGAGATCCAGCGGATAGGCGTTCAGGTGCTCCTGGATGGTGTCACTCAGCTGTGGGTTGCGCCCGTTGGCGTCGGCCACCCAGGATTTTGCCTGGCCCCGGTCGAAGCCTTCGGGGAGCGGCGTGCTGAGTGTCACCTGATCCCCGGAGACCGCGACGCTGAATCCAGCCACCGAGCTGACCACGGCTTTCGCGATATCGTCTATCCCCGCGGCCGTCTGCGTCATCTGCGAGGACAACGTGCCCAGTGCGCCCTGGGCCGCCGTGGCCTGCGCGGTCGTGGACTGCGTGGTTTCGGCGGCTTCGGCGGCCCGGGTCAACGTGCAGACCAGGGTCATCGCGAGCATGATCGCTACTGAGACCGCTGGCCACCTGCGGTTTCGGATGGGCGAACCGGCGTGCATGGCTCTGCTTCCGTCCACTATGCCTCCAGTTGAGTGGAACATGCCCGGTTTTCTTTTTGGTCGGGCAAGGAGATGAAAGCGCAGGGCCGGCGCCGAGTGGTTTCTTCTATATGAACACCAGTCAAATATTTGTACTGCCTGCTGTTTTGTGAACTCTTGCTTGAATCTAGTGGGATCCGGCTTTGTGTGTGAATTTCCGCTGGATTTTCACGGAAATCCGCGGGTAGTCGAACCGCGGGCGGAGGACGTCGATGCAATCATCTGGTCGGCCGCCAGTCCTGTGTCTCGCGCAGAGGAACTCCGCGGCCTGGGACCTGCGGGTGGCAGTCGATTGCGAAGGGTCCGGGGCGCGCAACAGGACGGGTCGGCATCGTAGAGTTTCGTGAATAATGCCATTCCATCGGATCGGGAATTCCGTCAAGGTGTGCCTGCCCGCCTCTGATTTCGAGGTGATGCCCCAGTCGGTCATCATCGCCTGGGCTGGGCGAGTCTGTGGGTCCTGGCTTTGGTCTCTGGGTTAGCCAGGCAGGGTGCCCGGCACTCGTCGAGGTTCCGGGCCGCCGCCGACCGGGCTCGCGCGCTGTCCATCGAGCGCGAGGCACACCTGTTTGCCCACCGCGCCGAGGAACTGCTGGCCGGGCTGACACAGGCTCCAGCGCCCTCCCGTTCCGCTCAGCTGGAGCCCAATGTTGGGCGAGTACGGAAAGCCCGGATGTGGAACCCAAGACCGATTCCCCAGGCCAGTATTGAGTACAGGGGCCAGAAAAAAATGTCCGGGGTGAGGGTCACCCACAGCACGACCTGGGCGACATTGGTCAGGACGTACCAGAAGACATGAGACCAGAGTCCCCACTTCCAGGCCACTTCGCTTTTTTCTGGTTTCATGCCCACAGGCTAAATCGATGTACTTGATAGGCAGTAAATTTTTTGTTGATCCGCCGTCGGTGTGTGTTCGGGCTCCGTCCAGTGGACGTCAACCGCCCGGTTCGACGCTGGCTCTGGACAGTGGCTGACAAAAACGGATACCGAAGGGCCTACATTGATGACGACAACTCGCCGAACGGTGCTGGTCGGATCCGCCGCGGTCGCGGCCGGCGCCGTGGGCGGAGCGCCCGCCGCGCAGGCCCTCGCCCGGCCTGGTGGCAGGCCGAAGCCAACCGTGGTTCTCGTGCACGGCGCGTTCGCCGACGCCTCCGGCTGGAACGACGTCGCCACCCGGCTCATCCGCGACGGCTACCCGGTCATCGCCCCCGCGAACCCGCTGCGCGGCGTGGCCACCGACTCCGCCTACCTGGCCAGCATCCTCGCCACCCTCAGCGGTCCCCTCGTCCTCGCCGCGCACTCCTACGGCGGGATCGTCATCACGAACGCCGCGACCGGCAACACGAACGTGAAGGCGCTGGTCTACGTCGCCGCGTTCATGCCCGACCAGGGCGAGACGCTCCTCGGCCTGCAGACGAAGTACCCGGGAAGCAGACTCAACGAGACGGCGCTGGACTTCCGCCCCTACGCCGACGGCGTCGACGGATACATCAGGAAGGAGGTCTTCCGTGACGTCTTCGCCGCTGATCTGTCGGAGACGACCACGGACCTCATGTGGGCCGGCCAGCGACCGAGCGACGTACGCACCCTGCAGGAACCGTCCGGGCCCCCGGCCTGGAAGGCCATTCCTTCCTGGTATCTCGCCGCCCACAACGACAGGGTCCTTCCCGTCGCGGCGCAACGGTTCATGGCACAGCGAGCCGGCGCGCACACCGTCGACGTCAACGCCTCACACGTCGCGATGATCGCCAAGCCCGCCGCGGCGGCCGACCTAATCAAACACGCCGCAGGCTGACGATGCATCAGCGTGCGTATGAAGGCCAGTGCGCCGCCGAGGAGAAGCGGCACACCTCCCCCGGGGCGCCCGTCCGAAATCCGAAGATGACGTTGGTCGCGTTGGCGCTGGGTACCTTCGCGATCGGCACCGGCGAGTTCGGTAGCAACGGCGTCATCCAGCTGTTCGCGTCCGATCTGGATGTGTCGGTTCCGGTCGCGACGTATGCGGTCACCGCGTACGCCTTCGGGGTGGTGATCGGCTCCCCGGCGATCACCCTGCTCGCCGCCCGGGTCAACCGTCGCACGCTGCTGCTCGGCCTGATCGTGCTGTTCCTGGTCGGCAACGGGCTCTCCGCGCTGGCGCCGAACATCGCGCTGCTTGTCCTCTTCCGGTTCATCGCCGGCAGTGTGCAGGGTGCGTTCTTCGGCGCCGGCGCCGTCGTCGCCGCGTACGTGTACGGACCGGGCAAGGGCGGCAGGGCTTTCGCCACCGTGATGGGGGGACTGACCATCGCCACCGTCGCCGGGTCGCCGCTGGCCACCGTCGTCGGTCAGAACGCCGGCTGGCGAGTCATGTACTGGAGCGTGGTCGCCGTCGGCCTGCTCGCCGGCGCCGCGCTGGTCACCTGGCTACCCCACACCGACGAGCTGGGCGGTACCTCCGTCACGAACGAGCTGGGCGCCCTGCGCCGGATCAACGTCTGGCTGATGATCATCGTCGCGGCACTCGGCATCTCCAGCATCTTCGCCGTCTACACGTTCATCGGCCCGTTCGTCACTGACGCGGCGCGGCGGGACGCCTCGCTCATTCCGATCGCGCTCGCCGTCTTCGGCCTCGGCATGGCGGCAGGCAACTACCTCGGCGGGCGTCTCGCCGACCGGTACGAGAGCCACGGTCTTGTCTGGGGTTACGGCGGAGTCCTGGTGTTCCTGGTGGTGATCGGATCGGCGGGCAGCAACCTGGCTGTTCTGCTGCCCTGCCTGTTCGGCGTCGGCGCGACCATGATGGCCGCGATCCCCACCATCCAGGTCCGGCTGACCGGTTTCGCGCCGGACGCCCCGACCCTGATGGGCGCGCTCAACCTGGCCGCGCTCAACCTGGCCAACTCCCTCGGCGCGATCGGCGGCGCTGCCGCCCTCGACGCGGGCTGGGGAACTCTGTCGACTGTCTGGGCCGGCTTCGTTCTCACGACCGCCGGTCTGGTCCTGTACGTCGTGACCGTCGCCCGGGTGAAGCCGTCGCCCGTTCCCGGTTCCCGCCTGGGTGACTCGGCTCAACCAACCATCCAGGAGGAGATCGAGATCCGTCCTGGCCCGGCGTGACGGAGCATCCGCTGTCCATCTCCGCACCACAGATCCGCCAGGTCGGCTAAAATCGGCTACGCTGCGGTTCGCGGAAGATTGGAAGCGAACACAGCCGTCATGTCCATCCGGGAGTCGACAGAGGTGGCTGGGCGAGCCGGTTCCGTTCGGCCTGACTGCGGAGATCTGTCGGCCGGCGCGGGTTCGCTGTGCCTGCAGATCCTCGGTCCGGTGCGGGTGTGGCGTGACGGCGTCGAGCTGGACGCTGGCCCCCGTCAGCAGGTGCAGCTGTTGGCGCTGCTCCTGGCCCGCGTGGGCCGTCCGGTGAGCACGAGAGAAATGATCGATCTCATCTGGGCCGATGACGTCCCTGCCAGCGCGCTCAACGTCATTCACAAGTACATAGGGGCATTGCGGCGGGTGCTCGAACCCGCGCTCCCCGCCCGGGATGCTGGTACCTACCTGCACCGCCGTGGCAACGGGTACGTGTTCATCGCCGGCCCCGGCACCCTGGACCTCGTCACGTTCCGGGAACTCCTGAAAGCGGCCCAGGCCGCTCTCGCCGAGCAGGATCGCGATGTGGCGCTCGACCGTTACGTCGAAGCGCTCGGCCTCCGGCACGGTCCCGCGGGGGACGGAGTTTTCCAGGGATCGACGGCCCCCCCGGTCCTGGCCGCCCTCGACGACGAGCTCCACGCCGCCTGTATGGCAGCGGCCGAACTGGCCGTGGCGTTGTGCCAACCTGCGCGGATGATCCCGCCGTTGCAGCTGGCCGCGTCGATGGCGCTGTTCCATGAGCCCGTACAGGCCAGCCTCGTCACCGCCCTCGGCGTGGCGGGACGGCAGGCGGAGGCGCTGTCAGTGTTTCAGGCTGTCCGCGAGCGTCTCGCCGAGGAGCTCGGCATCGATCCTGGGCCGGCGCTGCAGGCCGCGCACCTGCGAGTGCTGACGCAGACCCCGAGGCCGACCATGGAACGCGAACGCGAACGCGAACGCGAACGCGTACCGGCGAGGCGGGCAGCCGGCCTGGTCGGTCGGCGCGAGGAGCTCGGCGTGCTGCGGCAGGCCATCGAGGAGGCGTTTGCCGGCCGCACCGGGCTCGGCATCGTCGAAGGTGAACCCGGGGCGGGTAAAACGTGCCTGCTGAAGCAGGCCGTTGCGGCTGCGGACCAACGCGGCGCGTTCGCCGTCTGGGCTTCCTGCCTGGAAGGCGACGGAACACCATCAATGTGGCCGTGGGAGCAGGCGCTCTCCGTTGTTCTGGACAGTCTGCCCGCGTCGGCGCGCGAGAAGTGGCTGGCCAGCGAACTCGGTAGTCTCCTCGAACCTCGACACGATGACGCCGCGCCACCGGTTTCCGGCGCCCGCGCGCAGTTCCGTCTGTTCGAGCAGGTTGTGGCGGTCATTGGCCAGGCCTCCGCGGAACGCCCACTGCTGCTCGTCATAGACGATCTTCAATGGGCTGATACCGCCTCGCTCCAGCTGTTCGGCCACCTGGCGGCCCGGCTACCCGCCGGCACCGCGATCATCGGCGCCCTTCGCGACCGCGCACCCGGACCCGGCTCCGAGCTTTCGCGAGTACTGGCCGCCGCCAGCCGGCTGGCCAGCCATCGCAGGATACGGCTCGGCCCGCTCAGCCTGGCCGACGTGGCCGAACTCGTCCGTCGCGAAGCTGGCCGCGAGCCTGGTGCGGACGTCGCCCGCAACATCCACGTCCGCACCGCCGGCAATCCTTTCTTCGTCCGCGAGCTGTCGCGGCTCCTCATTGACCGCGGCGCGCTCGGCGACGGCGACGCGTCGGCCCGCGCCGGGGTGCCGTCCACGGTGCGCGACGTCGTCCGCGATCGGATGGCGGGCCTCGACGACGACGGTCGCGACCTGCTGCGGGTCGCTGCGCTCATGGGCCGTGACCTCGACCTCGGCCTGATCGCCCGCGCCGCCGGCGTCGACATCGCGGACTGCCTCGACCGCCTCGAACCGCTGCGTGCGCTCGGCCTGCTCGAGTCGGGGCCTGAGGACCCGTTCTCGTGGCGCTTCGCGCACGACATAGTTCGCGAGTCGGTCACCGAGACAACGGCGCATCAGCAGGCCATCCAGCTGCATCTGCGCATCGCGGACGCACTCGAGGAAAGCCAGGCCGACGACGAATCGATCACCGAGCGCGTCGCGTTCCACCTGCGGGCCGCCGGCCCCCTCGCCGATCCCGTTCGCACCGTGGAGGTACTGAAGCGCGCCGGTCGCCGCGCCGCGACCAAGCTCGCGGTCGCAGCCGCCGATCGGCACCTCGAACTGGCCGCCCGGATCGCGCGAACCGCCGGGCTCCCGGAACTCGAGCTCTCCGCCCTTTCGCTACTCGCCATCGCCCCGCGCCGGCAGGCCGGGTTCGGCGGCACGACGTTCGATCTGCTGGAGCGTGCGGAACGCCTGGCGCGCCAACTCGGCCGGGAGGTCGAGGCCGCCGGCCTCCTCTTCGCTCGCCTGTTCGGGTCCTACACCTTCCTGGAGTGGGACCGCGAACGTCTGGTCCGCCGGCTGGCCGAGCAGGGGGAGGCATCCAGCGATCCGGTCGTCCAGGTGTACGGCCGGCAGGCCTGGGGCCTGCATCAGTGGGACAGCGGCAACATCGGCGAGGCGTACCGCTGCCTCAGCGGCAACAACCCCGCGCTTCTCGACGGGGTTGTCTCGTCGCACAGCGAGACCCCGATCCGGCGTGACGTCTCGGGCGAGTGGCCCGGCTGGCTGGCCGTCGTGACCGCACTCCACGGTGACGTCGAGACAGCGGGGACCGCGATCGACAGGTGGAACGGTCCCGAAGACCCGTACGCCGTCGCGACCTGGGCGTACTACATCACCATCATCGCGTCGATGGCCGGTGACGCGGGCTGGGTGCTGCGCACGATCGAGCGGTGGATGACCGTAGGTACTGGCCGGGTCGCCGTCCAGCAGGAGCACTACGTACGGCTGAACTGGTACTGGGCCCGTGCCCTCACCGGTGACGACCCGGCCGGGCTCGCGGCGGAAGCCGAACAGGTCGTGGCCGGGACGCTGGTCGACCCGCCGCGATGGGGTGTCGCGTACCACCATGCGCTGATCGCCGACATGTGGCTGGCCGCCAGCAGGCCGGAAGAGGCGGCTACCGCCCTCGACCGGGCGGACCGGGCCCTCGAGGCCTACGGTCAACGCTACGCCGAAGGACTTGTCCTGCTGCTGCGCGCGCGCCTGCTCCACGCCCGCGGCGAACCCGCGGGCGTCGTACGAGCCGCCGCCGAAAAGGCCCGCGAGCGGTCCGACGAGCGCGAGTCCTACCTTTTCGCCCGCCGCGCCGAGAGCTACGTCACCGAGCTTCGATCGCACTGTTCAGCACCAGGAACGCCGGGAACAGTCACCGAGGACGCGGTCACCTGAGCCCGACGGGTGATCAACCAGCCGAACCCGGCCGCGGTGAAGAACATGACAATGCCGTACACCACTGCCGGGATGGCCATCTCGGAACTGTTCAACAGCGCTGGGCTCGCCGCGACCGTGAGGGCGAGTGCGGTGTTGTGGATGCCGATCTCGAACCCGGCCGCGATGGCGGCCAGATGGTCGACGTCGGCCAGGCGAGGTACACCGTAGCCGATCAGCAGGCTCACGATGTTGAAGACCAACGCGGCCAGGCCGACCGAGAGGAAATGGTCGGCGAGCTTCTCCCGCTGCCCCAACAGCACGGCGGAGATGACCCCGACGAGGACCACGACTGACAGCACCTGGACGGGGCGGTTGAGTCGCCGCGCCACCTCCGGCGCCTGCGCGCGCACGAGCATCCCGATCGCGACCGGCACGAGGACGATCGTGAAGACCTGCAGCACCTTGTCGAACTGCAGCCCGATCGCCGCCCCCTCGGGCAGGAAGTACTCGGCCGAGAGGTTCACCACGATCGGCAGGGTGACCACCACCAGCACCGAGTTGGTCGCGGTGAGCGTGATGTTCAGTGCGACGTTCCCGCCGAACAGGTGACTGTACAGGTTGGCTGTCGGCCCGCCTGGCGACGCCGCGACCAGTATCAACCCGACCGCCAGCTCCGGCGGGAGCCGGAAGGCGAGCACCAGGCCGAAACAGATCGTCGGCAGCAGCACGATCTGGCAGAACAGCGCGACCCCGACCGCCTTCGGCTGCCGACCCACCCGACGGAAGTCGTCCAGGGTCAGGCCTAGGCCCAGCCCGAGCATGACGATGCCCAGGGCGAAAGGCATACTGGCCAGGATCAATCCGGAATCCATGCCGACCTTCGCGGGTGTGCTGCGGCCGGATCACGGACTGGCCGGGCGGGCGCCCTGACCACGGCGCCGGCCGCGACCGCAGCGGATCCGGCCAGCACCGTCCGGCGAGTCGTCGTCATCGATGTGGACCCTTCCACCTGGACCTTCGCCCCCTGGCTCCTGCGCGTCTTTTGCCCGGGCCACGATCGAAGGACAACGTAGGGCCTCGTAGTTGACGAGCACTGAACGAGGAACGAGCGCACGTCAGCGCCAGATCACAAATAGTCAACTAGCTATCAAGTCCGTTGGTCTAGTGTGCGGCAGCGGCGACACACAAGAGTGAAGCGGCGATCGGGTGGGGCCTGCGGGTCACCATTCTCTGGTACATCGTCTCCTGCCCGGGAACCTCCGGGGGCGCTCTGCCACGTCTTCAGGTCAGGCAGACACCGACTTGACGACTGTCCTGATCAGATCGGTCACCACGGTCGGCCGAGAGTGCATCACCTGTGGGGTGTCAGAACTCGGCTACCGGCGTTTACCTGGGGTTTTAGGCGGCTCGTTCGTATTCGTTGATCAGGCTGCTGAGGGCGGGCTGGCGGCTGATCCGTTCCTGGATGCCTTGGCTACACATCGTCACCGTCGAATATGCGATGGCGCCGTTGATCGGACGCTCCCGGACTTGGCGGGGGAGCGTCAGCGTCCAGCGTCGGGGAGAGGCCGAGTTTCTCCTTGATCCGCTTTTCGATCTCGTTGGCCAGGTCCGGGTTGTCGCGGAGGAATGACCGCACCTTTTCCTTGCCCTGGCCGAGCTGGTCGCCGTCGTAGGTGTACCAGGCGCCGGACTTGCGGATGATGCCGTGCTCGACGCCCATATCGATCAGGGAGCCCTCGCGGCTGATACCGCCGCCGTAGACGATGTCGAACTCGGCTGTCCGGAACGGTGGGGCCATCTTGTTCTTTACCACCTTGACCCGCGTGCGGTTGGCGACAGCCTCCGTGCCGTCCTTCAGCGTCTCGATGCGGCGCACGTCGAGCCGGATCGACGCATAGAATTTCAGTGCCTTTCCACCGGTGGTGGTCTCCGGAGAGCCGAACATGACGCCGATCTTCTCGCGGAGCTGGTTGATGAAGATGGCGGTGGTGCCGGAGTTCGCGAGCGCCCCGGTGATCTTCCGCAGTGCCTGCGACATCAGGCGGGCCTGCAGACCCACGTGGCTGTCGCCCATCTCCCCCTCGATCTCGGCGCGCGGCACGAGGGCGGCCACCGAGTCGATGACGATGATGTCCAGCGCGCCGGAACGGATCAGCATGTCGGCGATCTCCAGCGCCTGCTCCCCGGTGTCGGGCTGGGAGACGAGCAGGGCGTCGGTGTCGACGCCGAGCTTCCCCGCGTACTCCGGATCGAGGGCGTGCTCGGCGTCGATGAAGGCCGCGATGCCTCCTGTTGTCTGCGCGTTCGCGACAGCGTGTAGCGCGACGGTGGTCTTTCCGGACGACTCCGGCCCATAGATCTCGACGACGCGTCCACGGGGAAGACCCCCGATGCCGAGCGCGACGTCCAGCGCGATGGAGCCGGTCGGGATGACCTGGATCGGCGGCCGGATATCGTCACCCAGCCGCATGATCGAGCCCTTGCCGAACTGCTTGTCGATCTGCGCAAGCGCGTTCTCGAGCGCCTTCTCGCGGTCGGGTCCCACCATTGGAGTTACTCCATGCTGACTGAGGTCGGCGGGTCTTGGCCACGAGCCGACGCTGGGCCGTGGGACCGACAGTTTCGGAAGCCGGGTCGGTTCGGTGGACGGCGGAGAGTCTGTGGGCAACAGTAGCCGAACATTCGTTCGAAGGTGTGGCGACACGCCGGCGCACGCCCGCGTCGGGCTGGTGCCCGGGGGACTCCAAGATCTGAGTTTCGGTCTGTGGGCTGGCTTTTTGCGGTTGAGGTGATCTCAACGTCATCGATGGGTTCTCGTGCCCGAGGACGTCGGCGATCTGCGTGGTGAGTGCCCGTCCTCGAGCAGCGTCGCCACCGACTTGCGGCCGAACGGGTGCGACGTCAGCCCCGGGAACCCGGCGTCCGCGACGGCCTCCCGGATGTCCGCCTGCGTGTTGCTCGGGTCGCGTAGGCCATGGCCGGCCCCGACCTCGCAGGGGTGCGACCTCGGTGTCGAGCTGCCCAGCCTGGACGTCGAAGACGGCGGCCCGCGGCCCGAGAGTCGCGGCCCGAGAGTCGCGAGAGCCTCGGTGACCGCGAGTCCGAAGCCTGACGCCCCGCCTGTCGCGATCGCGGTAGTCCCCACCGAAGGGCATGCGTGTTCGTCCTTGTGTCCGTGGTGGGTGGCTTGACAGTGCTCGAGTGTGGCGTGCATCATGCTTCTTAATCAAGCGATTGTTTAATTTTGCTACGTCGGCGGCGCTGGCCGGCCGGGCGTGCGGTGCTGCTCTGATCCGGATCGGTACCCAGTGCGTCCGGAGCGTGTGCCATCACCGCGCGGTAGCCCAGAGCGCGCTCTCCGGGTATGCGCCGCGGGCCCCACATGTGTGTCCCCGGCGCATGGAAGATCTCCGACCCACTCTTTCCCCTGTTCGAGGAGAACTGGACTGATGACGATCGAGGCGACGCGGCCGACGCGGCCCGGGGAATGGCTCGACGACACGAGGATCGGGCTGTCGGGTCTGCGCTCCGACCCGGCCGGATTACGGTGGAAGATCCCGACCGAGCGCTACACCTCGCCGCAGATCGCGGTGCAGGAGCGTGAGCTGATCTGGAAGACGACCTGGCAGGTTGTCGGCCGGGCCGACGAGTTGGCGAAGGCCGGTGACTGGAAGACCTATCAGCTCTTCGACCAGTCCTTCATCGTCGTGCGCGGCCGCGACGACATGATCCGCGGTTTCGTGAACGCCTGCCGGCACCGCGGCAACCTGCTGTGCGCGCAGCGCTCGGGCACCTCGCGGCAGTTCCTCTGCCAGTACCACCTGTGGTCCTACGACCTGGAGGGCAACTGCCGGGGCATCCTGCGCGAGGGCCACTCGGGAGTCGACAAGAGCGATGTCCCGCTGCTGTCCGTGCCGGTGGAGACGTTCGGTGGTTTCATCTTCCTCAACCCGGACCCGGACGCGACGCCGCTCGCCGAGTACCTCGGTCCCGAGGTCGTCGAGCTGCTGCGGCCGTACCAGATGGAGCGGTTCGTCACCGTTATGGATGTCGAGGAGGCCCTCGAATGCAACTGGAAGGTCGTCATGGACGCCTTCCAGGAGGGTTACCACGTCTGGGGCGTCCACCCGCAGCTACTGAACGTGATCTACCCGGACCCGGAGAAGGGCCGCTACTGGTTCCTCGGCGACCACAGCGTCGCCACCACGCCGTTCGACGTGCCCAGGGGTGAGCAGTTCGGTCCTGAGGAGCAGGTGGCCGGGATCCGTAAGCTGCCCGAGACCTTTCCCGCGGTGCCGCTGATGCTGCCTCGTTTCGAGGAGCTTGTCGCAGAGTACCGCGGCGACGACGGCACACTGGTCTTCCCGGAGGGCCTCACTGCGCGCACGCTGCTGCAGCAGGCCACCCGCGACACACTCACAGGCATGGGCCTGGACGTCAGTGGGCTGACGGACAACCAGATGACGGACAACCAGGGCTGGGTCCTCTTTCCGAACTTCTTCATGACGATCCGTGCGGGCGAATGTCACATCACCATGCCCACCCCGCACCCCTCCGGCGACCCGAACAAGTGCGTCTGGCACGTCGCCAGCTACATGTATCTGCCGGATGATCTCGCCGAATCGGCGAAGGTGGACCCGACCGTCGTCGAGGAGCCGGGCAGCCACACCTACTTCGAGGCGCTGCAGCAGGACTACGAGCAGATGCAGCGCCAGCAGGCCGGCCTACGAAACAGCCGCCTGGAACACGAGACGATCACCCGGGAGGAGCTCGTGGTCGCGAACTTCCACCGTGTTCTCGATCGCTACCTGGCCGGCGCCCGGTCCTGAGTAGCCGCGGCTTACGGCAGCCGGTCTGCCACGCGAGACCGCAGCGGCCTGGCCGCATGTCCGCAGATCCCCGACCTCACCACTGGGAGCATCGTTATGACGCTCGCGCTGCGCGACCTCGACGAGGTTATCGGCGACTACACAGGCCTCTCGCGGGTCGTGCTGGAGTACACCCGGCTGATGAAAAAGCTGGTCGACGCGGGCAAGGAGCCCGGCTTCTCGGTCGACAGCTGGGCACCGGTCGCCGAGCTGGTCGCCGTCGACTCCTTCGAGCGGATCGGCCCGTTCAAGGAGACCATGAACTGGTTGGAGTATTCCGGCTTCCTGACCCAGTGGGCGCAGACGTCCGCATGGGAATGCTCGTTCAAGCGGGTCACCGAGGTCGGCAACCTGGTGCTGCTCGAGCTGGAGGAGCGCAGTACGGTCTCCGGGATCAGCAGCGCCGTGAACTC
This sequence comes from Frankia sp. Mgl5, assembly GCF_023242985.1. NCBI lineage: Bacteria > Bacillati > Actinomycetota > Actinomycetes > Frankiales > Frankiaceae > Frankia > Frankia sp. Mgl5. Next base: position 13,263 of record NZ_JALKFY010000628.1, read on the forward strand.
CGCGACGATCTACGAGTTCGACCCCGACGGAAGGATCTACCACCTCGCGGTGTACCTGCAGATGCAGCTGCCCGACCCGGAGACGCTCAGGAGCTACGAGGGTATCCGGATCACGGAGTGACGCGCGTAGCCCGGTGTCCTCGGCGAACCGTCATCCCCTCTCGAGAAGGGAGCGCCGCATGGCGCGTGTCGAGCCGCTGAGGCCCCGTCAGTTCCCACCGGAGATGCGTTCGGCTCTGGCCGCCATGATCCCGCCTGAACCGCGCCATCCCCTGCCGAGCGCCGAGGGGCGACCCAAGTCCCTCGGCATGCTGGGCACCTTCGCGCACCACCCCCACCTCGCGCGAGCGTTTCTCACCTTCAACGGCCAGGTGCTGCTCGCGACGACACTGACCCCGCGGCAGCGCGAGATCCTCATCCTGCGGGTCGCTGCCCGGCGCGCCTGCGACTATCTGTGGGCGGAGCACTTCCACCTCGCTGAGGAGGCGGGGCTCACCGCCGAGGAGAAACGGCGTATCGCATCAGACCCCGCCGAAGCATCCTTCAACCCGCTTGATGCCGCGCTGATGAGCGCCGTCGACGAGATCATCGCCGACGGTCTGCTGACAGACGGCACCTGGACGGCACTCGCCGCCGTGCTCGACATCCAGCAGATACTCGACGTCATCTTCACCATCGGTGCGTATGAGACGGTATCGGCCATGCTGAGAAGCTTCGGGGTCGGGCCCGAGGACTCCCCGCGCCTGTCGTGACCGTCCACCGGCTCCCTGCGCGCCACCGCGGTGCGTCAGCCTCGACAGTCACGACGGCGCGGCCCCGCCTCGGTGTCCGCATGCGAGACTGGGGGGAGACGACAATCAGGAGAAATCGTGGCGAGCACTTCATCGCTGTTAGGCAGGCCGGTCGGCTCCCGAGGCGATCAGACAAGGCAGCGCATTCTTGACGCGACTCTGCGCTGTGTCGCCGAGGTCGGCTACGCGCGCGCCACCATCCGCGAGATCGCCCGGGCGGCCGGCATGACCAGCGGCAGCCTCTACCACTACTTCCCGAACAAGGCCGAGCTGGTCAAAGAGACCTTTCGCGAAATCGCCCAGCAGACAGCCCCCCGCTTCGCCCTCGCCGTGGAATCCGTCGACGGCGTCCTCGACAAGCTCATGACGGTACTCGACGAGGCCGACCGAATGGTCCGCGAGAATCCCTACGCGGTCCCCTTCGACCGTGCGATCCGGGTGGAAAGCGCCGCGGACCTGCACCTGGCAGAAGAAAGCGACACCATTGTCACCTCCATCCACCATGTCGTCACCGAAATCCTGCGCGAGGCGGGCGAACAGGGCATCCTCACGGACCACGTCGACGTCCAGGCCGCCACTAACGCCATCGACGTACTGCTCATGGGCCTCTACGAGCACGCACTGACCGCGCCCGCCGACACCTACCACGCCACCGTGCACGCCCTGAAACTGCTGATCCGGGGGATGTTCTTCGACCAGGCCCGACTGGCGACGCTCTGACGGTGTGCGGCTCGCGTGCCGTCCGGGCCGCCGCGGAGGGCTGCGTCGCCCGGGAGGACGAACTGGCCCGATCGGACTGATGGCGATCAGGGTGACCCGACCGACGCCGCCGCCGCAAGATGGCTGACCCTCGGAGCCGAATCTCGGCATCATACGCTGCGGCGCTCCGGGACCGCGGCGTTGTTTGCCTTTCTCTCGCCGGGTGAGGCGAAACCGATCACGGGTGCTGTCTACGTCGTCGACAACGGTCTGACTGCCAGATGAGAGGAGTATCGGTGGACCTGCAGGAGCTTGCCGACAAGCTGGAGATCCAGGAGCAGCTGGCGCGTTACGCGCGTGGTGTGGACACGAACGATTTCGAGCTGTGGAAGTCAGTGTTCACGGCCGAGGCGGTCATCGACTACACGTCGACGTCCAGCAGCCTGCCCGTCGGCAGGCGTGACGAGATGGCGGGCTGGCTCGAACGGGGGCTGGGTAGGGCGCCTTGGAAGATTCACTACGTGACCAACGTGGAGATCGATCTCGATGGCGACCGTGCCAAGGTGATCGCGCAGTTCTACAACCCGATGCAGATGCCGGGAATGGCCGAGCCGAGCTACTGCGGCGGTTACTACTTTCATGACTTCGTGCGTACGGCGGACGGTTGGAAGAGCGAGAAGCTTGTCGAGGAGCTTGTCTGGTTCGTCAACAGGCCCGACGACCCGAGTTGACCCTCGGGCTTTCGGGAGTCCTTCCTCGGCCTGGACAAGCGGCTGCCGGGGCTGGGCGTCGACCTGGCTGCCTTGCGCGCCGAGATCGCCCGCCGGGCCGACGCCTCTCGCGCCGCCTCCTGCGCCCTGTTCGACCACTTCTGGTCGCACGCCCGCATCCGCCGCCGCACCTGAACGCTGGCCAGATCATCGACGGCCGGTCAGCGTCCGGGAGGTATCGGCGACTGCCAGGCGGATCGGCCGCCAGATCGTGCGGTTGATCCAGCGGCACGGCTGGACGACGAGGAGGCGGAATGCGGCCGCGACCGCCCGCCAGCACCAGGTGATGGGGATGACGACCAGGATGCGTAGCACCGTGCTGATGGCCCGGACCACCGGGGCGAGGATCGTCCGCCAGCACCAGGCGAGTGGCACGACGACGAGCACCCGCAGTGCCGCCCGGACGCCTCGGAGGGTGGCCCGGACGAGCGCGGCGCACGCCCGCCAGACCGGAACCACCAGCGTTCGGACGAACCAGCCGAGCGGACGGGCTATCAGCTGCTCGAAAAGGAACCCCAGTCCCCGCGCGAGCAGGAGGACCGCCCGCCAGACCGGGGTCAACAGCCAGCGGAGGAACGACCCGACCGCGCGGACCACCGGAGCGACGAGCCGCCGCCACATCCAGGTCAGCACTCGTCCGATCGGCTCGAGGACCAGCCGCCACAGGCCGCGGGCGATCAGCCGGGCGAGCTCGTAGAGCAGCCGGAACGGCAGGACGACGACGGCGGCGACTGCCCGTGCCGGCCAGACGACGAGCACCCGGACCAGCCAGGGAACCTGACCTGGCGACGGCGACGGCGGCTGCGGCGCCCGCTGATATGGAGCAGGCCCACCCGGCACAGGCGGCCGCGGCGGGCCATGAAACGGGACAGGTCCATCAGGCCCAGGAGGCTGGGACGCACGCTGGTACGGGGCGGGGGCACCCGGCGCGGGTGGGCGCGGCGGCTCTGCCCTCGGTGGGAGACCCGCTCCGGACATCCCACGCCTCCCACCGACCGGTAATTGCTTGACTGTATGCCCTATACCGGGACGTTTGGTAGGACTTCCCTACCTGGGGGGATGTTCTGTTCTTTGCTATTGGGGAGGGCTGAACACGGTGGCGAGGGCGGCGAGTGCTTCGGGTACGGCGCGGTAGTAGGCCCAGACGCCGCGTTTGTCGCGGGTGATCAGGCCGGCGTCGACGAGGACTTTGAGGTGGTGGCTGATGGTGGGTTGGGTGAGGCCGAGGGGTTCGGTGAGTTCGCAGACGCAGGCTTCGCCGCCGTCCCGTGCGTAGATCATCGACAGGAGTCGTAGCCGGGCGGGGACGGCGATGGCCTTGAGGACGGCGACCAGCTTGTCGGCTTCCTCGGCGGACAGCGGTGCGCGGGCCAGCGGGGTGCAGCAGGCGGCGATCGTCTCCGCGAGGCTGGACGAGTGGTCGCCCGTGGTCTCGGTGACGGGGAGGGCCGCCGGTGGGGAGGTGGTCGCCATGTCTCCAGCATGCCTCAGCTATTGACAGCCGTCTATGTGCACGTCCATCCTCGGCTCGACAGGCATAGACCGATGTCGATGTGAGGGTGGTTGTGATGGCCAGGGTGCAGTTGGCGTTGAACGTGTCCGATGTGGACGCGGCGGTGGAGTTCTACTCGAAGCTGTTCGGCGTGGAGCCGGCGAAGCGCCGGCCGGGGTACGCGAACTTCGCCGTGGACGTGCCGCCGTTGAAGCTGGTGCTGATCGAGAACCCGGACGCTCGTGGCGCTGGGGTGGCGGGGGCGCTGAACCATCTCGGGGTGGAGATCGAGACGTCGGAGGAGGTGTCCGCCGCCGCGACCCGGTTGCAGGACTCGGGGCTGGTGACGGCGGTGGAGGAGAACACGGCCTGCTGCTATGCGTTGCAGGACAAGGTGTGGGTCGATGACCCGGACGGCGCGCCGTGGGAGATCTACACGGTGCTCGCCGACATCGCTGAGAGCACCGGCACGCAGCTGCGCACCGTCGAACCGGGCGACGGTCCGGGTTCCGCGTGTGACTGCGGGCCGGTCTGCGCCCCCACGGTGACGATCGAACCGGCACCCGCCGGCGTTACCCGCTGACACCGGACGTGTCGGGCAACGGGGAGAGTCAGCCGCCGCTGGTGCGGCGGCTGGCCGCCGAAACGGTGGGCAGCATGCTGCTCGCCGCGCTGGTCATCGGGTCGGGGATCGCCGCGCAGCAGCTCAGCCCCGATCAGATCGGCCTGCAACTGGTCGAGAACGCCGCGGCGACCGCCGCCGGCCTGTACGCGATCATCCTGATGGTCGGGCCGGTGTCCGGGGCGCACTTCAATCCCGTGGTCACGGCGGTCGATGCCGCGTTCGGGGGGCTGTCGTGGCGGGATGCCGCCGCCTACCTGCCCGCCCAGATCGCCGGCTGTATCGCGGGAGCGGTGCTGGCGAACCTGATGTTCGACCGGTCGGCGGTGTCGATCTCCACGCATCACCGGGCATCGGGGCCACACCTGCTGGCCGAGGTCGTCGCGACCGCCGGCCTCATCCTCCTGATCTTCGCGCTGGTGCGTTCCGAGCGGGGTGAACGGGCCCCGGCCGCGGTCGGCGCCTACATCGGCGCGGCGTACTGGTTCACCAGCTCCACCAGTTTCGCGAACCCGGCGATCAGCGTCGGGCGGATGTTCTCCGACACCTTCGCCGGGATCGCCCCCGCCTCCGTGCCGGCGTTCATCGCCGTCCAGGCCGTCGGAGGGCTGGTCGGGTACGGGCTGGTGCGGCTGTTCTACCCACCGACCCCGACCACCCCGGCGCAGGCCGCCCAGGTCCTGCTCCCGCACCCGGACACGGCCGCCGCGGCGAACAGCACCGCCCATCCACATCTATCTGGAGGGATCCCATGACCACCCCCGACATCCCGATCGACTCCAGAGACTTGTCCGGTCTGGAGCCGGCGACCGCGCGAGCATTGCACTCCGCGTCGGCACGAGGACTGGCCCATCGACGACCCTGACAGCGCACCGGCCGATCAGGTCGCCGCCGTCCGCGACGACATCGCCCACCGGGTCCGCGGGCTGATCGCCAGCATGCTCCCCGACCTCACCCTGCCCGCCCCCCGCTGACCCTCACGCCGCGGTCCGACCCGGCCGCGCAGGCTCACCTGGTAATGAAAGGACCTGTCCGTGTCCGAGAAGCCCTCGGTCCTGTTCGTCTGCGTCCACAATGCCGGCCGTTCCCAGATGGCCGCCGGCTGGCTCACCCACCTCGCCGCCGGGAAGATCGAGGTCCGTTCCGCCGGCTCCATGCCCGCCGAGCAGATCAACCCGACCGCCGTCGCCGCGATGAGCGAGGTCGGTATCGACATCACCACTGAAACCCCGAAGATCCTCACCGTCGAGGCCGTCCAGGCCTCCGACGTGGTCATCACCATGGGCTGCGGCGACGCCTGCCCCATCTTCCCCGGCAAACGCTACGAGGACTGGAAACTCGACGACCCCGCCGGGCAGGGCATCGACGCGGTCCGCCCGATCCGCGACGACATCCGTGCCCGCATCGAGAAGCTGATCGGCGAACTCCTGCCCGCCGGTACCTGACGCCGAGTGCCCGGTCAGCCCGGCGACCGCGTCAGGACGACACGGTCGCCGGCTCGCGTTGACCGTCGCGTGCCTGCTCGGCCCGGGGCTGGTCGACCCGGGGGGTGCCGGTGTGCTGCGCGACATAGGTACCGGCCGCGATCGCGGCGACGACCGGCCATTCGATCACTTCGGTGACGGCCAGCAGCCCCAGCCCCACGTAGTAGGCGGTCTTCCCCGGCGATGGCAGTGTCATCGGGCCCAGGTGCATCGGTTCCCCCGACGGGTGGGGGATCTCGAACCGCGCATTGAGGAACGGCAGCCGCAGCATCGCCGAGTGGGTCTCGTGCCGCTCCTTCGCGTCCGCCTTCATCTGCTCGACCGGTGGCTGCGCGGCCCGCTGGCCGTCCTGGTCCTGCGTCCGCCTGCCGCTCGTCGTCCGCCTGCCGCTCGTGCGGGCTCGCGACGGACTACTCATCCTGCTCATCATGGTTCCTCCTCACCTCGGACGACGGCAATAGCATCCCCCGGGTGGGAGCTCGGCAAAATCGACCGCTCCCCTCGATGTCCCGCTCGGCGTCATCCTGCTCCGCGACCGGCCGGTGCCGGGACGGGGCCGGCCGTGCTTGTCCGGACCGCCGCCCGGGGAACGCGGGCGAGGCCGTGGAGGATCTCGGTCAAGTCGGCGCGAGCCGGGACGGGCCGTTCGGTACGCCGCTGTAGCAGGCGTTCGGTACGCCGCTGTAGCAGGAACGAGAGCAGCGTCGCGGCCGCGGACGCGGCGACGGCGATCGTCCATCCGGCGGCGCTGAGTGGGGTGCAACCGAAGAAGTGGCTCAACTCGGGCACCTGCACGACGGCGGCCAGGACGACCGCCGAGACCAGGCTGCTGAGGATCACCATGCGACTGCGCCCGCCAACGAGCAGGGTCTGGCCGAGCTGGGAGCCGACGAGCGCCGCGAGCCCGACCGTGTCGGCGCGCCGGCGCCGCCCGGTGAGGCGGGCGGCGATCCAGGCACCCGCGGCGGCCAGGGTCGTCGCGGTCGCCCTCACCGCGATCTCTGCGTTGAGGGGGCTGCCCAGGGACCGTTCAGGCCCCTCGCCCAGGAGCCGGCCGCTCGCCTCCGGATCCGGTGGGCGCAGCGCCACCGCCAGTCCGGGGGCGAGGTCGGTGAGCAGATTGACGAGCAGCAACTGCCGGGCGGACAGCGGTGAGCGTCCCGTGGCCAGCGAGCCGAGAAGGGTGAAGGCGATCTCGCCGAGGTTGCCGCCGACGAAGATTCCCAGCGCCTTGCGGACCGAGGCCCACATCGACCGGCCCTCGACGAGCACGGCGAGGATGGCGTCCAGCCGGTTCTCCGTGATGATCACGTCGGCCGCGGCCCGTGCCGCCGGGGTCCCCCGTTTACCCAGCGCGATGCCCACGTCCGCGAGCCGGATGGCGGGCGCGTCGTTGTCACCGTCACCTGTCATCGCGACGGTCCTGCCCAGCCGCTGGAAGGCCTCGACCACGCGGACCTTGTGCGCCGGTGTGCCGCGGGCGACGACGGCCACCCGCGGCAGCATGGCGTCGAGTTCCGCGTCGGCCATGGCATCGAGTTCCGCGCCGGTCACCATCTGCGCATCGCCGTCAAGCACCCCGAGCTCCGCGGCGATCGTCCGCGCGGTGCTCGGATGGTCGCCGGTGATCATTATGATCTGCACGCCCGCGGCGCGCAGCTGGTCGAGGGACGGGGTCGCGGTGTCCCGGACCGGGTCGGACAGCGCGAGGAACCCGAGGAACACAAGGCCCGCGACGTCGTCGTCGGCCAGCTGCCGGCGCGCCGCGGGGCCCGTGGCCGCCACCCGGCGCTCGGCGACGGCAAGCACCCGGTAGCCCGCGGCGGCGAGGCGGTGGTGTTCCCGAGCCAGACGTGCCTGGCCACGAACGTCGAGCGGCTGGGTGCGGCGGCTGGTCCGGCGATGGGTGCAGCGGGGCAGCACCACCTCGGGCGCTCCCTTGACGCTGAGCAACGTGGCGGCGCCAAGCTGGCCCAGGCAGGCGTGGTAGCTGCGGCTCGGGTCGAACGGCAGGGTGGTCAACGGCGACCATTCCCGCCCGTCGGGTGCCCGGCCCACGCCCGCGGCGGCGGCGCCCTTCACGACCGCCCGGTCGGTCGGGTGCGGCAGCTTGCGATGCTGGTCGTCCGGGGTGGCGCGCAGGCCGACGGCCACCACCTGACGCCCGGTCCCGTCGAGGTCCGCCAGCGGACGGGAACGGAAGCCGTCCGACACCGCGGTCAGCCGGATCTTTCCCTTGGTGAGGGTCCCGGTCTTGTCGAAGCACAGCACGTCCACCCGGCCGAGCGTCTCGATGGTGCGTGGGTTGCGTACGAGCGCGCCCCGCCCAGCCAACCGTCGGGCGGAGGAGAGCTGGGCGGCCGTGGCGAGGAAGGGCAGCCCCTCGGGGACCGCCGCGACGGCCAGCGCCACTCCGGCACTCAGCGTGTTCCGGATCGGGAGGCCGCGTACCAGCCCGGACAGCAGCAACGTCCCGGCCGCGCCGAGTGCGACCGGGACGGTGAGGTCCGTGATCGCCGCGAGCCGGGCCTGCACACCCACCGGTCTCGCCGGCTCGGCGGCCGCGGCCAGGCCCCGCCCCGCCTCGGTGGCGTTGCCGGTAGCCACCACCAGGGCGGTGGCGCGCCCGGCGGCCACGGTCGTGCCCTGGAAGACCATGCAGGTCCGCTCCGCCAGGTCCCGGGCGGCGACCGGCTTCGGCGACTTCGCCACCGGGAGCGATTCGCCGGTCAGCGACGACTCGTCCACCTCGAGTGCCTCGGCGGACAGCAGGCGGCAGTCGGCGGGGACGACGTCGCCCGGCCCCAGCGTGAGCACATCCCCGGCCACCAGATCATCCGCGGTCAGCTCCACGTCCGCACCGTCCCGCCGCACCAGAGCCGGGATGGCCGAGACGGCGAAGAGACGAGCCAGCGCCCGGTCGGCGCGCAGCCGCTGCACCGCCCCGATGAGCGCGGAGCCGACCGCGACGCTGACGACGAGCCCGGAGTCGAGGACCGATCCGGTGGAGGCGGACAGCGCGGCGCCGCCGAGCAGGACCGGGGTGAGCGGGTTTGCCAGTTCCGCGGCGAACGCCCGGGCCAGGCCGGGGGCGTTCACGGACACGGACGTCTCGCCGACCTGCCGCTGGGCGACCTGGCCGGCGGAGAGTCCTCGCCGGGTGCTGCCGAGCCGGTCCAGGCATGCCTCGGGCGGCAGCACATGCCATGGGATATGCGGGATCGTCGGGGGCACCGGCCGACGGCCCAGCTCACGCGCCGCCCAGGCGCCTTCCCCCAGAGCGGCCGCGGCCGCGACCGTCACCATGAGCTGGGCGCGGGCCGCCAGCGCCTCGCCGGCCCCGGTCAGCGCGACCAGGGCGGCGGTCCCCGTGCCCAGCTCCGCCAGGCGCACCGCGTGCCGGCTGACCCGGGACGCCACACCGGCAGCCTCGACCACGAGGCCCGCGGCGAGGAGGTCGTTGCCGACCAGCACATGAGCCCCCCACGCCGGCGATCCGTCCGGCCCGGCTACGCCCACCCCGCAGTCCGCACAGCCGACCGCTGCCCGCTGCCGGGACACGACGAGTACACCGCCGCGCTCCGCCTGCAAACCACGGACGGTCGCCACCAGCCGGGTGCCCCCCGGGGCATGCTGGAACTCGGCCCACCCGTCCCAGGGCGTCCGCCCGCTCGGCTCACCCTCCGGGCCGCCGGCCACGAACACGGCGCAGCCGGAACGGCGGCAGGCGGCCAGGAACTGCTCGCTGGCCTCCACACGCTCGGGCACCAGCCCGACGAGCGCCATCAACCTGGTGCCGTGCGCGAGGCCGAGCACGGTCACCGCCCCTGCCGCGGCCAGCCGGCGCCGCTCCCGCACCCCGGTGCGGCCCCGGATGGCCAACCGTTCCACCGGGCCGAGCGTCCAGCCGTCCCGGCTCACGCGGGCAGTGGCGTCGGCGGGACGAAACAGCGCGTGGGAGCGGACTGCCACCTCGCTCGGGTCGGCGCCGGGCAACGACACGATGTCACCGATGGTGTGCTGGCCGCTGACCAGGACGTCGTGATCGACGACGACGGTGTCGACGCGGTCGAGCAACCGCAGTGCGGCCGGGGACATCACCTGCGCGCCGCGTCGGGCGAGCACGCGGGTCAGCTGGAGGGCGAATCCCTCGCGGCCGAGCCGGGTCGAGCGGGGCAGCGCGGTGAGGGCGAGAGCGGCCGCCCGGCGCGGGGCGCGGGTGAGGCCGGCCGCGGCCGCACCGGCCGCCAGCCCGCCGAGCACGGCGACATCCGCATAGTGCTCGATCGGGCCGGCCGGCAGCGGTCGCGGCCGTTCGACGACCACCGGTCGCGCCCCGGCCCATTCGGGGCGGCCCAGCAGTTCGTCCGCCACGGCCGCGAACGCATCCCGGCGGGCGCGTGCCGCGTCGAGGGCCAGGAGCCGGTGGGCGACGTCGGTACCGAGGCTGACATATCCCTGCGTCAGGCCGAGGGCGGCCGCGTTGGCCACCGCGAGGGCGAGGTCGGCATTGTCCTGGCCCAGGACCCGTTCCAGCTGACAGCGCAGCCGGGGCTGGGTGTCGACGAGCGTGACCAGCGAGGCGAGCTCGGCGGGGAGCGACGCCCACCGGCTGAGCCGACCCACCGACGCCAGTGCCAGCGCCGCCGCGTCGGCGGCCAGGGCCATCCCCGACCGGCGGACCGGTCCGGTGAAGCCGCCGGGCAGCAGGTCAACGCTCGGCTCGGCCGTCACCCCCTCCACCTGCCTCACGGCGGCGGCCAGCTCGTCCGCGGTGGGCGCGGAATCGACCAGGCCGATCAGGACGCGCCTCAGCGGCGCGTTCACCCGGGCCCAGGCGACCCCCGGGTGACGCCCGAGCGCCTCTTCCAGCGCCCGGCAGCGGGTCTCGCCCTCCGGCCCGGAGGCTCCGCGTACCTCGAAGCTCGCCATTCGGCCGGCGACGTGGTCGCGCCGGCCGGGTTCCGTGCGCGGTTCGAACCGGTCGAACAGGGGCGGGGTGAGGGTGTGGAGGACGGCGGCCGGCAGATGCCATACCGATCGACTGCCCGGAAGGCGCATCCGCGGACCCCCTCGTCAGGCCGATGCCACGTCAGCCCTCCGTTCCGCGAGGGCATCCCCTTGAGATGCCGCTACCCGAATCCGGGTGGATGCTAACCACGCGTCACCGCCAGGGGGCGCAGCCCGACGCCTCACAGCCCGACGCCTCACAGCCCGATACCTCCCGGCGAGCCGCACGCTGTCTGCCGTGGTTTTGCGGGGAAGGGGGCCGGCTTGCCCGTTAGGGTGATTCCAGATGGTTGCGCCGGAACGTGGGGGTTTGTGCACGGTGACCGATGTCGATGCCGATGCCGGAGCGTCCGGCGCGAGGCCGTGGTTCACGCCTGTGACGGAACAGCTCACCCCGGCCGATCTGAGGATCGATGTTCCGCACTCGGCTCGGGTGTACGACTATTTCCTGGGCGGCAAGGACAACTTCCCGGCTGACCGGGAGGCCGCCGAGCAGACGCTGGCCATCTTCCCGGACATGCGGACCGGGGCGCGTGAGAACCGGGCGTTCCTGCACCGCGCGACCCGGAAACTCGTCAGGGAGCTGGGGCTGCGGCAGTTCCTCGACATCGGCACCGGCATCCCGACCTCACCGAACCTGCACGAGGTCGCGCAGGAGGCCGCCGCGGACGCCCGGATCGTCTACGCCGACAACGATCCGATCGTCCTGGCGCACGCCCGCGCCCTGCTGACCGGTACCCGGCAGGGCCGCACCGCCTATCTCGACGCCGACCTGCGCGAGCCGGA
>NZ_JALKFY010000009.1:0-27388 GCF_023242985.1 Frankia sp. Mgl5
CTCGAACAACTCCCCACAGTGCGGGCGGCGTTCGCCGACGGAACGATCTCCTACTCGAAGGTCCGGGCGATCACCCGGATCGCCGACCCCACCACCGAGCTGCTCTGGCTCGAGCACGCCCTGCACTGCACCGCGAGCCAGCTGGAACGCCTCGCTCGCACCCTCCGCCAGGCCACCGCCGACCCGGCCGACCGCGCCAGGGCACAGGCCGCCCGGCGGGTCTCCTGCCACACCGACGACAACGGCATGCTGCACCTGACCGCGGTCCTCGCCCCCGAAGAGGGCGCCCAGCTCGTCGCGGCGCTCGACGCGGCTCGCGCCAGCCTCGACGACACCGGCGCCGACCAGCCGCCTCCCGACGGGGAGGTCACGGCCGTGCCGCGGGACCGGCGGCGCGACGCCGACGCGCTGGTCGCTCTCGCCGAGGGCTTCCTCCAGCGGTCAGCTCCCGGTCTGGTCTCACCCACCCACACGATTACTGTGCACGTCGACGCGGCGACCCTGCTGGACGCCGCACAGCCACCGCGGCCCGGCCCGGGGTCGCGCGCGGAGATCTCACCCGGAATCGGTCTGTCCCGCGCCGTCCTACGCCGGCTCGGTTGCGACGGGCTGATCCGCACCCTGGTCACCGACGCCCACGGCGACCCACTGCGGCTGGGCCGGCGCCGCCGGCTGCCGAGCCGACGGCTCCGTGACGCGGTCCACGCCCGGGACAGGGGCACCTGCCAGTACCCGGGATGCGCGCACACCCGGTGGCTGCACATCCACCACCTCGTTCCGTGGGTCGAGGGCGGCGGCACCGACATCGACGGTCTGGCCCTCGTCTGCGGTGAGCACCACCGCACCCTTCATGACGAGGGCATCGAGCTCCGCAGAACCCCCGCCGGGCGGATCGTCGCCCTGCTCCCCGACGGCCGCACGCTCGACCCGGCGCCGCCCGTCGACCCGGGGATCCGACCCGCCGCGGTCCTCGCCGAGGCCACCCGACACGTGCCTCTGGACGCGATCGTTACCCGGGACGGCGGCCCGTTCCACCTCGAGGACTCAGTCAGCGCCTTCCTGCGAGATCAGGCCGCATGACCTTCTCGTAGAGGTCGGCGGTGCGCTCGGCCACGGCGGGCCACCCGAACTCGGCGACAGCGCGGTCTCGCCCCGCGCGGCCCATCGCGGCGGCACGCCCGGGGTCAGCGAGCACCTCGTTGATCGCGGCTGCCAGTGCCACGGGGTCGTCCGGTGGCACGAGCAGGCCCGTCTCGCCGGACGCGACGACCTCGGGGATGCCGCCGACCCGGGAGGCGACCACGGCCGTACCGCAGGCCATCGCCTCCAGGTTGACGATGCCCAGCGGCTCGTAGACGGACGGGCAGACGAACACCGTCGCGTGCGACAGGATCTGGATCACCTCGGGCTTGGCGAGCATGCCGGACAGCCAGACCACGCCGTCGCGGCTGGCACGCAGGCCGTCCACCAGCCCGGTGACCTCGGCGAGCTGCTCGGGGGTGTCCGGAGCGCCGGCGCAGAGCACGAGCTGCGCGGACGGGTCGAGCCGGGCCGCGGCCCGCAGCAGCACGGGCAGCCCCTTCTGCCGGGTTATGCGCCCGACGAAGACCACCGACGGGCGATCAGGGTCCACGCCGTACCGCTCGAGGACGTCGGTGCGGTCGTCCGGGGTGTACTCGTCGGTGTCGATGCCGTTGCGGATGACGTGCACGCGCCCGGGGTCGACCTCGGGGTAGGCGTCGAGGATGTCGGCGCGCATGCCCTCGCTGACCGCCACCACGGCCGCCGCGGCGGAGATCGCCACCCGCTCGCACCACGACGACAGCCGGTAGCCCCCGCCGAGCTGCTCGGCCTTCCACGGTCGGCGCGGCTCGAGCGAGTGCGCGGTCATCACGTGCGGGATGCCCTGCACGAGGGACGTCAGATGCCCGGCGAGGTTGGTGTACCAGGTGTGGGAGTGCACGACGTCAGCACCGCCGGCACGGTTCACCGCCGCCGCCATCGACAGGTCCATCGAGGCGATCCGCAGGGCGTCGTTCGCCCCGTCGAGCGCCGGCCAGGGCCGGTGCGCCTCGACCACGGCCGTGCCGGCGGTGTCGGCGGTGTCGAGCGACGGGCGCGGGTCGCCTTCGCAGTGCACGGTCAGGTCGACCAGGCGCGCCAGCTCCCGCGCGAGGTACTCGACATGCACCCCGGCGCCGCCGTAGACATCCGGCGGGTACTCACGTGTGAACAGCGCGACCCGCATCCGTTCCTCGGCCCTTCGCTCGGTTCCGCCCTGGTCCGCTGGAGCGGATCAGTCCGCTATCGTGACGCCCTTGCCGACCACGGTGACGCCGGCCTCGCTGACCTGGTAGCCGCGGGCGCGGTCGTGCTCCTTGTCCACCCCGACGGTCGCGCCCGGGGGGACGACCACGTTCTTGTCGAGGATGGCGTCACGGACCACGGCGCGCCGTCCGATGACGGAGTTGTCCATCACGACGGCGTTCTCGACGACCGACCACGAGTTCACCCGGACGCCCGGGGACAGCACGGAGCGGCGCACCGCGCCACCAGAGATGATCACACCGTTGCTGACGATGCTGTCGGTGGCGACGCCGACCCGTCCCGGCGTGTCGTGCACGAACTTCGCCGGGGGGACGGACGGCGGGACGTTGGTGTAGATCGGCCAGTCCCGGTTGTAGAGGTTGAAGACCGGGTCGAGCGCGCACAGGTCCATGTGCGCGTCGAAGTAGGAGTCCAGGGTGCCGACGTCCCGCCAGTAGCCGTGGTCGCGCTCGAGCGCCCCGGGCACCTGGTTGGCGGCGAAGTCGTAGACGGCGGCCGTGCCCTGCTCGACCAGCATCGGGACGATGCTGCCGCCCATGTCGTGGACGCTCTCCGGGTCGGCGGCGTCGGCGCGCAGGGCGTCGATGAGCACGTCGGTGGTGAACACGTAGTTGCCCATCGACGCGAAGATCTCGTCGGGGCTGCCCGGCAGTCCCGGGGGGTCGGCCGGCTTCTCCAGGAACTCCGCGATGGTGACCCCGTCATCCGCGGTGCGGATCACCCCGAACGCGCTGCCCTCCGACCGGGGGACGCGCAGCCCCGCCACCGTGACCCCGGCACCGGTCTCCAGATGCTGGGCGACCATCTGGCGCGGGTCCATCCGGTAGACGTGGTCGGCGCCGAAGACCACGACCACGTCGGGGGCCTCGTCGTGGACGAGGTTGAGGGACTGGTGGATGGCGTCCGCGCTGCCGGCGAACCACTGCGGGCCGAGGCGTTGCTGGGCCGGCACCGGCGTCACGTAGTTGCCGAGCAGGTTGCTCATCCGCCAGGTGGTCGTGATGTGCCGGTCCAGGCTGTGGCTCTTGTACTGGGTCAGCACGGCGATCCGCAGGTAGCCGCCGTTGACCAGGTTCGACAGGACGAAGTCGACCAGGCGGTAGATCCCGCCGAACGGCACCGCGGGTTTCGCGCGGTCGGCGGTCAGCGGAGCCAGGCGCTTTCCCGCGCCACCCGCCAAGACAAGACCCAGCACCCGCGGGCTGCGCATACTTCGGCCCGGCTCCCCGTGATCGACCCGAATCCGGGACGGATCCGCCCCGGCACGGACCGGACGACCACACCCGGACATGTGCCCAGGCCGTGTGCATTCCGGTCATCTCGGAGCCTACAAGGGACCACTGGGGTCAGTGGCTGCACGTCAAAGAGTTAGCCACGAGGTAAGAAAACGGTCAGGTCACGCTACGACGCTACGGCGACCCAGGGTGCCGCCCCGGGCCGCCGCTCCGTACTAATCAGGTACAGATCAGACGTTGAACCCGAGAGCGCGCAGCTGCTCCCGACCCTCGTCTGTGATCTTGTCCGGGCCCCACGGCGGCATCCAGACCCAGTTGATCGTGACGTCGTTGACCAGGTTGTCCGGCCCGTCGACGAGTGCCGAGCGGGTCTGGTCCTCGATGACGTCGGTCAGCGGGCAGGCCGCCGAGGTCAGCGTCATGTCGAGGGTGACCGTGTTGTCGTCGGCGATGTTGATGCCGTACACCAGGCCGAGATCGACGACGTTGATCCCGAGCTCGGGGTCGACGACGTCGCGCATGGCCTCCTCGACGTCGTCGAACGATGCCTTCTCCACGACGACAGCCCTCTCCCTGACGGCGGTATCGCCAGTGTCGGCAGCGTCGACGGCGGCGGTGGCGGTCTCGCTCATGGTCACTTCTCCTGCTCCGGGACGACGGCGGTGGCCTGCTCGGTGGCCTGCGCGGTGGCGTCCTTCCAGGCCATCCAGGACAGCAGTGCGCACTTCACCCGGGCCGGGTACTTGGAGACGCCCGCGAACGCGACCGCGTCCTCGAGCACCTCCTCGTCGCCCTCCTGGGTGCCGCGGGACTGCATCAGCGCCAGGAACTCGCGTTCGAGCTCGAGCGCGTCCGCCACCGACTTCCCGATCACCAGGTCGGCCATCACGCTGGCCGAGGCCTGACTGATCGAGCAGCCCTCGCTCTCGTAGGACACGTCCGCGACGACACCGTCGGCGACCTTGACCCGCAGGGTCACCTCGTCGCCGCAGGTCGGGTTGACGTGGTGCACCTCGGCGTCGAACGGGTCACGCAGGCCGCGGTGATGCGGGTTGCGATAGTGGTCCAGGATGATCTCCTGGTACATGGAGTCGAGCTTCACCTCAGGAAGAACCTCCTGACCTGCCCGAGACCTTCCACCAACGCGTCGACGTCGGCGGTGTTCGTGTACAGGTGGAACGAGGCCCGGGTGGTCGCCGGCACGCCGTAGCGCAGGCAGACCGGGCGGGCGCAGTGGTGGCCGACCCGCACCGCGACGCCCTGCTCGTCCAGGATCTGGCCGACGTCGTGCGGGTGCAGTGGGCGGTCCTCGGAGTCGCGCAGGGCGAACGAGATCGCCCCGCCGCGGCCCTCGGCGGTCGGCGGTCCGATGATCCGCAGGCCCGGGACGCCCGCGAGCGCGTCGAGCGCGTACGCGGTGATCTCGTGCTCGTGCGCGGCGACCGCGTCCATGCCGAGGCCGGTCAGGTAGTCCACCGCGGCACCGAGGCCGATCGCCTGGGCGATCATCGGGGTGCCCGCCTCGAAGCGGTGCGGCGCAGCGGCGTAGGTCGAGGCCTCCATGGTGACGACCTCGATCATCTCGCCACCACCGAGGAACGGAGGCATCACCTCGAGCAGCTCGCGCCGCCCCCACAGCACGCCGATGCCGGTGGGCCCGCACATCTTGTGCCCGGTGAAGGCGAGGAAGTCCACCCCGAGGTCGACGACGTCGATCGGCATGTGCGGCACCGACTGGGAGCCGTCGAGCACGGTGAGCGCCCCGACCTCACGAGCCCGGGCGACGATCGTCGCGACCGGGTTGACCGTGCCGAGGATGTTCGACTGGTGCACGAAGGAGACGATCTTCGCCCGGTCGGTGATGACCTCGTCGAGGTGCGCCAGGTCGAGCCGGCCGTCCTCGGTGAGACCGATCCAGCGCAGGGTGGCGCCGGTGCGCGCGCACAGCATCTGCCAGGGCACCAGGTTGGAGTGGTGTTCCATCTCGGTGATGACGACCTCGTCGCCCGGCCCGAGCCGGAACCGCTCCGCCTCGGGGCCACCGGTGACGGCGTTGCTCATCGCGTAGGCGACGAGGTTCAGCGCCTCCGAGGAGTTCTTCGTGAACACGATCTCGCGCCGGTCGGTCGCGCCGACGAACGCCGCGATCTTGTCCCGGGACTCCTCGTAGAGGGCGGTGGCCTCCTCGGCGAGCACGTGGATGCCGCGGTGCACGTTGGCGTTGTGCCGCTCGTAGTAGGTCCGCTCGGCGTCGAGGACGACCAGCGGCTTCTGCGACGTCGCGGCGCTGTCGAGGTAGACCAGCGGCAGGCCGTCGTGCACCGTGCGGGCGAGGATCGGGAAGTCGCGACGGACCCGCTCGACGTCGAACCCGGCGCCGGCGGGCGTGACGGCCCCCACCTCACGGGATTCGATGACCGTCATGAGGCAGCCGCCGCCTCGGTGCCCTTGACGTACCGGTCGTAGCCGGAGTCCTCCAGGGTCGCCGCGAGCTCGGGACCGCCCTCGTCCACGATCCGCCCGCCCGCCATGACGTGCACGAACTCGGGCTTCACGTAGCGCAGGATGCGGGTGTAGTGGGTGATGAGCAGGATGCCCGTCTCCCCCTTGGCCCGTACCGCCTCGATGCCGGCGGAGACGATGCGCAGCGCGTCGACGTCCAGGCCGGAGTCGGTCTCGTCGAGAATCGCGACCTTCGGCGCGAGCAGCGTCATCTGCAGGATCTCGTGGCGCTTCTTCTCACCGCCGGAGAAGCCCTCGTTGACGCTGCGCTCGGCGAACGCCGGGTCCATCTCCAGCCCGGCCATCGCCTGCTTGACCTCCTTGACCCAGGTGCGCAGCTTCGGCGCCTCGCCGCGCACCGCCGTCGCCGACGAGCGCAGGAAGTTCGACACCGAGACGCCGGGCACCTCGACCGGGTACTGCATCGCCAGGAAGATCCCGGCCCGCGCGCGGGCGTCCACGGACATGGCGAGGACGTCCTCGCCGTCGAGGGTGACGGTGCCCTCGGTGACCGTGTACTTGGGGTGGCCGGCGATGGAGTAGGAGAGCGTGGACTTGCCGGAGCCGTTCGGCCCCATGATCGCGTGGGTCTCGCCCTTGCGGACGGTGAGGTCGACCCCGCGCAGGATCTCGCGCGGGCCCTCGGTGTCGGTGTCCACCGACACGTGCAAGTTGCGGATCTCGAGAACAGACACCGCGGTCGTCACCCTCGCTTCGGGTTCGTGTGAAGGTCGACGAGGATGTCGTCGCCGTCGATGGTCACTGGGTAGGTGGGCACCGGGTCGATGGCCGGCAGGCTCGTCGGCTCGCCGGTGGCGAGGTCGAACTGGGAGCCGTGCAGCCAGCACTCGATGAGGCCGTTCTCTACTTCGCCCTCGGAGAGCTGCACGTCGGCGTGCGAGCACTCGTCGCGCACCGCGTACAGCCGGCCGCCGGAGCGGACGACGCAGATCGGCTCGCCGTCGATCTCGACGCCGAGCGCGGCCTCGTCGCCGAGGTCGGCGGCGGCGCAGGCGCGCCGCCAGTGCGTGTCGGTCGTGCTGGTCATACGCCCACCGCCGCGAGCTCCTCCTCGACCCGGCTCATGACGCGCTCGCGCAGCTCGGGGAGGTCGATCCGGTCGACGATCTCGGCGAAGAAACCGCGGACCACCAGGCGACGGGCCTCGTCGGCGGGGATGCCGCGCGACATCAGGTAGAACAGCGCCTCGTCGTCGAAGCGGCCGGTCGCGCTGGCGTGGCCGGCGCCGACGACCTCCCCGGTGAGGATCTCCAGGTTGGGCACCGAGTCGGCGCGCGCGCCGTCGGTGAGCACCAGGTTGCGGTTCAGCTCGTAGGTGTCGGTGCCGATGGCGTCGGCACCGATCACGACGTCGCCGATCCACACCGCGTGCGCGCCCTCGCCCTGCAGCGCGCCCTTGTAGGTGACCCGGCTGCGGCAGGACCGCGCCTCGTGGGTGACCAGCAGGCGGTGCTCCTGGTGCTGGCCCGCCTCGGTGAAGAACAGGCCGTAGAGCTCTGCGTCACCACCGGGGCCGCGGTAGTCCACGGTCGGGTTCAGCCGGACGAGGTCGCCGCCGAGGGTGATGGTGAACGAGCGAAGCCGCGCGTCGCGGCCCACCGAGTAGGCGTGCGCACCCAGGTGGACGGAGTCTTCCGCCCAGTCCTGGACGGTGACGAACGTCAGCGCCGCGCCGTGGCCGATGAACACCTCGACGTTGCCGGCGAAGGTGGCGCTGCCGGTGTGGTCGAGGACGACCGTGGCCGTGGCGAACGGGCCGAGCTCGACGAGCACGTGCTCGTAGCAGACGCCGCCGTCGCCCCGCAGGTTCACGACCACCGGTTCGGTGAGCGCGGCCTCGGCCGGGATGGTGACGGACAGGCCGCCGTCCGAACGGGCCATGGCGAACGCCGCCGGGCGGTCCGCCGGGGTGAGCACCCGGCCGATCCGGGAGTCCGTCGGCGCGAGCCGCTCGATCTCGACGCCGGCCGGCGCCGAGACCGAAGCGTCGATCTTGGACTCGGCCGCCGGGCCGTTCAGCAGGCCGCGCAGGCGGCGCAGCGGGGTGAACCGCCACGCCTCCTCGCGACCGCCGGGTACTGCGTGGTCCTCGGGGTCACGGGACCGAACGGGACGCGGAGCCGCGCCGGCCTGGGCCGGGGGGCGTCCCGTGGCATCAATGACGGCCATCAGCCGACTGCGCCTTCCATCTGGAGCTCGATGAGCCGGTTGAGTTCGAGGGCGTACTCCATGGGCAGCTCGCGGGCGACCGGCTCGATGAAGCCGCGCACCACCATGGCCATCGCCTCGTCCTCGGACAGACCTCGGCTCATCAGGTAGAAGAGCTGGTCCTCGCCGACCTTGGAGACGCTGGCCTCGTGCCCGATGGAGGCGTCGTCCTCGCGGACGTCGACATAGGGGTAGGTGTCGGAGCGGCTGACCGCGTCGACCAGCAGCGCGTCACACTTCACCGTCGACCGCGAGGCGTGCGAGCCCTCGTTGATCTGGACCAGGCCACGGTACGAGGTCCGGCCGCCGCCGCGGGCCACCGACTTCGAGACGATCTTGGACGAGGTGCGTGGCGCCGCGTGCACCATCTTGGCGCCGGCGTCCTGGTGCTGGCCCTCACCTGCGAAGGCGATCGAGAGGACCTCGCCGTGGGCCTGCTCGCCGAGCAGCCACACCGCCGGGTACTTCATCGTCACCTTGGAGCCGATGTTGCCGTCGATCCACTCCATGGTGGCGCCCTCGTGGCAGGCGGCCCGCTTCGTGACCAGGTTGTAGACGTTGTTCGACCAGTTCTGGATGGTCGTGTACCGGCAGCGGGCGTTCTTCTTCACGACGATCTCGACGACCGCGGAGTGCAGCGAGTCCGACGAGTAGACCGGCGCGGTGCAGCCCTCGACGTAGTGGACGTAGGCGCCCTCGTCCACGATGATCAGGGTGCGCTCGAACTGGCCCATGTTCTCGGTGTTGATCCGGAAGTAGGCCTGCAGCGGGATCTCGACCTGCACGCCCGGCGGGACGTAGATGAACGAGCCACCCGACCACACCGAGGTGTTCAGCGCGGCGAACTTGTTGTCGCCGACCGGGATCACCGAGCCGAAGTACTCCTGGAAGATCTCCGGGTGCTCGCGCAGCCCCGAGTCGGTGTCCAGGAAGATGACACCCTGCTCCTCAAGATCCTCGCGGATCTTGTGGTAGACGACCTCGGACTCGTACTGGGCCGCGACGCCGGAGATCAGCCGCTGCTTCTCCGCCTCCGGGATGCCGAGCCGGTCGTAGGTGGCCCGGATCTCCTCCGGCAGGTCCGCCCACTCCTCGGCCTGCTTCTCCGTCGACCTGACGAAGTACTTGATGTTGTCGAAGTGGATGCCGGACAGGTCCGCGCCCCAGGTCGGCATGGGCTTGCGCTCGAAGAGCTTCAGGCCCTTCAGCCGCAGGTCGGTCATCCAGGACGGCTCGTTCTTCTTCGCCGAGATGCTACGTACGACCGCCTCGGAGAGGCCACGTTCCACGTCGACGGCATAGGCGTCCGCATCCGCCCAGCCGAACCGGTAGGAGCCAAGGCCCTCAAGGGCGGTCTCGGCAGAGGTGGTCATAGAGAACCTTCCGGAAAGGTGGATGGTTGTGATGTCTGCCCGGACGGGGTCCTGTCGGGCGCCGCGCCCGCTGGCCCGGAGGCCCCCGACGGCGAGAGCACCGTGATCGACTCCACCGGGATCACCGGTATGTGTGTGGTGCAGACGCCGTCGCCGTGGGCGATCGTGGCCAGGCGCTGCACGTGCGTGTCGAGGAGCCGCGCCAACATCGCCGTCTCGGCCTCGCACAGCGCGGGGAAGCGCTCGGCCACGTGCTGCACCGGGCAGTGATGCTGGCAGATCTGGGTACCGCTGGGCAGCTCGGAGACGCTGGCCGTGTATCCGGCCTGGGTCATGGCCGCGGCGATCGCCTCCGGGCGCTCCGCCGGCGGGACGGCGACGACCTCGTCGCGGATCCGCCGTTCCAGATCGACCCCGCGGGTCCGGGCGAACTCGGCCACCGCGTCGGGGCCGCAGGCGTCCGCGAGGAACAGCAGCGCGCCGGCGGCCAGGTCGGAGTAGGCCGTGGGGCCGGCCTGGTGCCCGGCCTCGGTGAGGGTGTAGCGCCGGGCCGGCCGGCCCCGCCCGCGCCGGCCGTGGACCACGGTCGATGTGGTCGTTATGGTGCCGTCCGAGGTCATGGCGTCGAGATGCCGGCGGACGGCCGCGGGCGACAGCCCGAGCTCGTGCGAGAGGTCCGCGGCCGTCGACGGGCCGCGTTCGAGCAGGAGCCGCACGAGGCGATCCCGGGTGCGACCGTCGGTCACACCCGTGGACACCTCCTGCTCGCTTTTCACAACACCAGTGTGCCCTATTTCCAGGACCCGGTCGAACCGAGGCGGCCGTCGCCCACCTGACGGGCCCGTGATCTCCTTCATAGGGTCGGGTCACCGACAGAAGTCGGGTCTGCCAGGTCACATGCGACCGTTTCGGACATACCCGATCGGACCCCTCCCGCAGGCGGATGGGACACTTCGCCCGGCGCGCGCGGACCATCACCCGGGCGCGGCTGCGGGCTCCTGTCTGCCCTGACCGGAGCGGTCCGGGCAGCACGGCCGGAGCCTGCGCGGACCTCACCATGGTCCCCACCGGACATCCCGGCGACCGGAGACGGCCCGGGGCGGCACGGGAGGCGACGGAGAGATGCGGACGGTTCGCGGCGGCACCGCACATCCCGGCGGGATCCTCGATCCGGGCACCACCATCGATCCGCGCGGCGCCGCGCACCCGACGGCCGCACGCCGGCCGGCGCGGCGGGTCGCGGCCCTGCTGCTGGCCGGCGCCGTGCTGGCGCTCGCCGCCTGCACCGGCGGCTCCGACACGAACGGCCTGGAGGACGCCTCGCCGGCCGAGATCGGCACGAGGTCGGTGGAGGCGCTGCGCACGGCGCAGAGCGTGCGCGTCGTCGGGACGGTCCAGGACCCGTCGACGGACGGGACGACCAACTACGACCTGGTGATGTCCGGGTCGTCGTCCCGGGGCACCGTCACCTCCGACTCGATCGTCACCGAGGTCGTGAAGATCGCGGACGACACCTACGCCCGCGGCAGCAAGGAGTACTACGAGTCGATCGGCGAGGGTGCCGCCGCCGAGCTGCTCGCCGACCGCTGGGTCCGGCTCTCCGACGACGCCGCGGGCCAGTACCGCTACTTCACCATCGACGGCTTCGCCCTCTCGATCGGCGAGTACGTGTCCGCGCTGGACGGCGACGTGAGCACCGAGAAGATCGACGGCAAGCCGGCCGTCGAGGTGGGTAGCAAGGTCGGGACGCGCCTGTGGGCCGCCAACTCCGGCGACGCCGTGCCGCTGCGCCTGGAGCTGCTGGGCGGCGACGAGGGCAAGATGGAGTTCTCCGAGTACGGATCGAAGGTCGCGATCGCCGCACCGGCCAACGCCGTCGACCTCGCCTCGCTGGCCTGACGGCTCTGCTGGCCTGACGGAGGCGGGCGGCCCACGTAGGGGGGACCCGACGATGCTGGTAGCCGCCGTCGATCAGGGCACGACAGGGACCACGGTCTGCCTGCTCGACGAGGAGGCCACGGTCGTCGGCCGCGGCTACCGCGCGGTCGGCACGTCCTTCCCCCGCCCGGGCTGGGTGGAGCAGGACCCGGCGGAGCTGCTGCGCGGCGTCGTCGACACCGTCGCCGCCGCACTCACCGACGCAGGGCGGGCCCCGTCCGACCTGGGAGCGGTGGGGATCACCAACCAGCGCGAGACCACGGTGCTCTGGGAACGCCGCACCGGACGTCCACTGCACCCCGCCGTGGTCTGGCAGGACCGGCGCACGGCGGACGTCTGCGAACGGCTGGCCGCGGCCGGCCACGGGCCGCGGGTCCAGGAGCGCACCGGTCTGGTGCTCGACCCCTATTTCTCCGGGACGAAGGCCGCCTGGGTGCTCGACCACGTCGACGGGGCCCGCCGGGCGGCCGCGGCCGGCGGGATCGCGTTCGGCACCGTCGACTCCTGGCTCGTCTGGGGCCTGACCGGCGGGCGGGCGCACATCACCGACGTCACCAACGCCTCCCGCACCATGCTGTTCGACCTGGCGGACGGCGCCTGGTCGGCCGAGATGTGCGACCTGCTGGACGTCCCGGCCGAGCTGCTCGCCGAGGTGGTGCCGAGCTCCCGGGTGTACGCCGAGACCGACCCGGAGGTGTTCCTCGGGGTCCGGGTGCCGATCGCCGCGGTCGTCGGCGACCAGCAGGCCGCCCTGTTCGCGCAGGCGTGCTTCGAGCCCGGCCAGGCCAAGAACACCTACGGCACCGGCTCGTTCGTCCTGGTCAACACCGGGGCGACGCTCCCGGCGCCGCAGTCGTCGCTGCTGCGCACTGTCGCGTTCGGGCTCGACGGCGAGCCGCTCACCTACGCGCTGGAGGGGGCGATCCTCTCCACCGGCTCCGCGGTGCAGTGGCTGCGTGACGGGCTGGGCGTCATCTCCGACGCCGAGCAGACCGCGGCGCTGGCCGCCTCGCTGGACGGCAACGACGGGGTGTACTTCGTCCCCGCGCTCGCCGGGCTCGGCGCGCCGCACTGGGATCCGCGCGCCCGCGGCACGCTGGTCGGCCTCACCCGGGCGACCGGCCGGGCGCACCTGGCCCGCGCGGTGCTCGAGAGCATCGCCTACCGGACCAGGGACGTCGTCGAGGAGATGGCCGCGGGCGCCGGGGTGCGGGTGACCCAGCTGCGGGCGGACGGCGGCGCCGCGCGCAACCCGTGGCTGATGCAGTTCCAGGCCGACATCCTCGGGGTCGAGGTGGACGTCCCGGAGAACATCGAGACCACGGCGCTGGGGTCGGGCTACCTGGCCGGGCTGGCGACCGGTGTCTACGCCGGGCGCGACGAGCTGGACGCCCGGCGACGCACCGCGGCGCGGTACCAGCCGGCCATGGGCGAAGACCAGCGAGCCGAGCTTTACGGGCAGTGGCTGCGCGCCGTCGAGCGCTCACGGGACTGGGATCGCGGCTGACCTGGTTGTTTGTGCGGTTTCCGCGACGAGAAACCGACATGTCCCACATCTGGACAACGATTGAAGCCCACTTAGAGACAACAAAGGCTCGCGGCTGATTGGGAAAACCGCCTGCCGCCGTCCGCGATACCTGCCAACCTGTTCTGCGGGGGCGGTTGGCGTCTCCTGCCGCACCTGACCCCCCGGACGGAGACCGTGACCGACGCGGACTACGCCCTGGAACTCGGCCGCCGCCTCCGGGCGGCCCGCAACCGCCGCGGGCTGTCCCTGCTCGACGTCCAGGAACGCACCGGCGGGCGCTGGACCGCCGGAACCCTCGGTGCCTACGAACGTGGCAGCCGGACCCTGCGGGTGCACCGTCTCGTCGAGCTCGCCGAGCTGTACGACGTCCCCGCGACCCTGCTGGTGCCGCCGCCGGTCGAACGGCGCGAGACCGACGACCTGCCACCGCTGGTGATCGACCTGCGCCGCCTGCGCAAGCTGCCCCCGACCCGGACGGGCCCGCTGCGCCGGTGGATCGCGATCGTGCAGGTGCTGCGCTCCGACAGCTCCCGGGACGTGCTGCGCCTGCGCCGCTCCGACCTCCAGTCGCTGTCCCGGCTGTACAGCACGACGCCCGCCGTCCTCTACGAACGGCTCGGTGCCTGGGGCACGCTGGTCGAGGCCGGCGAACCGGTACCGACCGGCGGCCGGCGCCGGGCGGCCACGGTCCGCCCGACACAACCCCGCCGATAACGCCCGGCGATAACGGCACGGATAACCCCGCGCCGAGTCCGTAGGATCGGCGGCGTGGCGGAGGTCCTGGCAGTCGAGGTGACCGATCTGGTCAAGATCTACCGGCGGTCCGCCGGCGGGAACACCGCACGTCCGCGCTACCTGCGCGCCGGAACGCCCGAGGCCTCCGGAGGCCCCGCGACCATACCAAGATCTTCCCGGGCCCACGGGCGCCGCCAGGCGCACCCGCCCACCGAGACCAAACAGGGTGACGCGCCGCCACCCGGGCGTGCCGGCCGCGGCACACAGACCCGCGGCGCACAGACCATCGAGGGCCAGGTCCTTCCCGGCGGGGAGCGCGCGGCCCAGATCCGGGCGGTCGACGGCCTGTCGCTGAGCGTCTCGGTGGGTTCCGTCACCGCCGTGCTCGGGCCGAACGGCGCCGGCAAGACCACCACGATCGAGATCTGCGAGGGATTCCGGGCGGCCGACAGCGGCGAGGTCCGCGTCCTCGGCCTGGACCCGATCCGCGACGGCGCCGCGCTCCGCCCGCGGGTGGGTGTGATGTTGCAGGCCGGCGGCATGTACCCGGGCGCGCGTGCCGGCGAGATGCTGCGGCTGATCGCCGCACACCATGCCAACCCGCTCGACGCGGGTGTCCTGATGGAACGCCTCGGGCTCGCCGAGGCCGCGGGCGTGCCGTTCCGCCGGCTCTCCGGCGGCCAGCAGCAGCGGCTCTCCCTCGCGATGGCCGTCGTCGGCCGGCCCGAGCTGGTCTTCCTCGACGAGCCGACGGCGGGCCTCGACGTCCAGGGCCGCCGTGACACCTGGGAACTCATCGAGGAGCTGCGGCTGTCCGGCGTCACCGTCGTGCTCACCACCCACGCGATGGACGAGGCCGAGCGCCTCTCCGACCAGGTCGTGATCGTGAACCGGGGCCGGGTCGTCGCCGCCGGGTCGCCGGCCGAGCTGACCCGCGGCGGCGCCGAGGGCCAGCTGCGCTTCCGCGCGCCGGTCGGCCTCGACGTCGAGCGCCTGCTGCTGGCCCTGCCCGACGGCACGACCGGCCGGGAGGGGCCGTCCGGCCACTACCTGGTGCAGGGCACCGTCGACCCCCAACTGCTCGCCGCGGTCACCGCGTGGTGCGCCAGCAACGGCGTGCTCGCCGAGGACCTGCGGGTCGAACAGCGCACCCTGGAGGACGTGTTCGTGGAGCTGACCGGCTCGGAGCTGGCGTCATGAGCGCCGCCGTCCTGGATCTGCGCCCGGCGCCGGGCGCGGCGCCGCGGGCCCGGATGCTGGCCGCGCAGACCCGCCTCGAGCTCACACTCACCCTGCGCCGCGGCGAATCCGTCCTGCTCACCCTGATCATCCCGATCGGCCTGCTCGTCTTCTTCTCCGCCGTGGACGTCCTGCCGACCTCGACGGCCACGCAGAGCTCAGTGGACTTCCTCGTCCCCGGGGTGCTCGCGCTGGCCGTGATGTCCACCGCGTTCACCGGCCAGGCCATCGCGACCGGGTTCGAACGCTCCTACGGGGTGCTCAAGCGGCTGGGCGCGTCCCCGCTCCCCCGCTCGATCCTGCTCGCGGGCAAGACGCTGGCCGTGCTCGCGGTCGAGATCGTCCAGCTCGTCCTGCTGGTCGCCGTCGGCTTCGCCCTCGGCTGGGACCCGGCCGGCTCGGTCGCCGGCGCGGGCTGGGTGATCCTGCTCGTCCTGCTCGGGACGGCCGCCTTCTCCGGCCTGGGCCTGCTGATGGCCGGCACGCTGCGCGCCGAGGCGACGCTCGCCGCCGCGAACGGCGTCTACCTGCTGCTGCTCCTGGTCGGCGGCGTGGTGTTCCCGCTGGAAGAGCTGCCCGGCTGGATGCGGGTCGTCGCCGAGGCGCTGCCCACCGCGGCGCTCTCGGACGGGCTGCGCGCGGTGCTGGCCGACGGCTCCGGGCCCGGGGCCGGCAACCTGCTCGTGCTCGCGTTGTGGTCGGTGGGGGCGCTGGGGCTCGCGGCGCGGCTGTTCCGCTGGGAGTAGCCGCCCGCCGGGAGTAGCCGGCCGGTGGGTCCGGCGCCCCGGTGGTGGCGGCGCGCGCCCCTTGCCACCGACTCGGGCGGATTACTATGACCGCGATGCCAACTTCTACCGATCGTCGGAGCAAGCCCCGCGAGAGCGGCGGCGCCAGCCGGCCGGACACCACCGCCAGCCGGTTGCCGGTGATCGGGCTGCGCGCGTTCCGCCGGCTCACCCTCGCCAGCGTCCTGCTGCTCGCCGCGATCGTGGTGACCGGCGGCGCCGTCCGGCTGACCGGCTCCGGGCTGGGCTGCCCCACCTGGCCGCAGTGCGGCGACGGCTCCTTCACCCCGCATTCGGCGTACGCGCTCAACGGCGCCATCGAGTTCGGCAACCGGGTCGTCAGCATCGTCGTCGGCCTGGTGGTGCTGGCCCTGCCGCTGGCGGCCCGGCGGCTGCGCGAGCCGCGCCGGGACCTGCTGCTGCTCTCCCTCGGCCTGTGGCTCGGCTTCGTCGGCCAGGCGGTGCTCGGCGGGATCACCGTGCTGGTGAAGCTGCACCCGGCCACCGTCGCAGCGCACTTCCTGCTGTCGATGGTCCTGCTGTTCAACGCCGTGGCGCTGCACCGGCGGGCCCGGCAGGCCGCCGGCCCGACCCCGCCGGCGGTCCGCCCGGAGCTGCTCTGGCTCGCCCGGCTGCTGATGACCGTGGCCGGCGGGGTACTCGTCCTCGGCACCGTCGTGACCGGCACCGGCCCGCACAGCGGCGACAGCGAGGACACGAAGCGGTTCGGCTTCGACATCGTCAACGTCGCCCAGCTCCACGCCGACGGCGCGATGATCCTCACCGGCCTCACGATTGCGATGATCTTCGCCGTCCGGCTGACGTCCGCTGCGGCGGAGGCCCGCCGCAGCGCCAACGCGCTCGCGCTGACCGTCGTCGCCCAGGCCGCGATCGGCTTCACCCAGTACTTCGCCGGCATCCCGCCGCTGCTCGTCGCCCTGCACATGGCCGGCGCGACCATCATGTGGATCGTCACCGTCCAGCTCTGGCTGGCCATGAGCGACCGCCCTCCGGCCGCCGAGAACGCCGGTTGACGGTCAGGGCTCACCCAGGTCCGGGTGTTCCGGCTTCCTGATCCACCAGGTTGAGGTCGAGGAGGCTGCGGGCGGTGGCGAGCACGGCCTGTTCGTTCGTCCGTGGCTGCCAGCCCAGGATGCGCCGGGCTTTCGCGTTCGAGATCGTTCTGCGCCCGCCTACCTGGTGTGCCGCGGTGTGCGGCGGGGCGCCGGGCTCGTCGGGGATCACCCGGGTCGGTACGTGGGCGGCCTCGGCGCCCAGGCGGTCGCGCAGCAGGTGGGCGATGGCGGGCAGGCTGTACTCGGCACCGGCGACGGCGAGGAACCGCTGGCCCGCCGCAGCCGGGCTGTTCATGGCCAGGAGATGCAACTCGGCGACGTCGCGGACGTCGACGACCCCGAAGTACAGGCGGGGGATGGCGGGCATGGCACCGGCGAGCAGCTGCCGTACCAGGTCGATGGAGCTGGCGTAGTCCGCGCCCAGCACCGGCCCGAAGATCCCGACCGGGTTGATCACCGCGAGTTCCAGCGTTCCGCCCTCGCGCCGCACGAAGTCCCACGCGGCGCGCTCGGCGAGGGTCTTCGACTTCGCGTACGCGCTGAGGCCGGGCTCGGCGGGATCGGTCCAGTCGTCCTCGGTGTAGGCCGCACCCCCAGGTTTGGGGCTGTACCCCACGGCGGCGAACGACGAGGTCAGCACCACCCTGCGCACCCCGGCGTCCCGCGCGGCGCGCAGCACCCGCACCGCGCCGTCGCGAGCGGGAACGATCAGCTCGTCCTCATGCTCCGGCGGTCCGCCCGGGAACGGCGAGGCCACATGCAGGACCACCTCACAGCCCGCGGCCGCCTCGGCCCAACCGTCGTCCCGGGTGAGGTCAGCTACCGCGAAGGTCAACCGCTCGTCCGGCTCGGCCCCACCACGGGTGACCATCTCCCGGACGGCGTCCGCCCGCGACCACGATCGGACCGTCGTGCGAACCTGATGGCCCTGGGCGAGCAGCGCGACGATCGTGTGTGCTCCCACGAAACCCGAGCCGCCGGTCACCAGCACCCTCGGCCCACTCATCGCAGCTCCCCGGCGGCATCGGTGACCACGTCCATGGCACGCATCTCCGCGTCGACGTCTCCGCGATCACGGGCGGCCCACAGGTCGGCCTTGGCCCGCAGGTAGCGAAGCCGGACCTCAAGCCGTGCGATCTCGCCGGCCACCCGCGCCGCGTGGCCGGCGAACAGGGCCTGCTGCTCCGCCGCCGCCTCCCGGCCGCGCGGCAGCAGCCGCAGGTAGCGACGCATGTCCTCGATCGACATGCCGCTGGTCCGCAGGCACGCGAGCGACTCGATCGTCCCCACCAGCCGCGGGTCGTAGCAGCGGTGCCCGCTCGACTCGTCCCGCGGCACCGGGCCGAACAGGCCCACCCGTTCGTAGTAGCGCAGCGTCGGCTCGGTGAACCCCGTCCGCCGCGACACCTCCTGAATCGTCAGCATCATCCGCACGTCCGTCTCCGTCATGGCTCCAGGCTGACGAACCTCAAGCGCTTCAAGTCAAGCGTGCGCCGAGCGCCGCTGACCGCCCCCGGAACCGACGACGCCCGTCACCCTGGACGCGGGTGACGGGCGGAGGTCAGCTGACAGCGGTGCCGGATCGCGGTGGTGCCAGAGGAGGGCAGGGTCAGAGCAGCGCCGCGGCGGCCAGGGCCGCGAAGAGCAGGGTCAGGTACGTGATGGACATGTGGAACAGGCGCATCGGGCTGATCTCGTCACCACGCTTGGCCCGGGCGGCCATCCGGTGGGCCTCTGCGACGAACCAGGCGCCGAGCAGGACCGCCGGGACCAGGTAAACCAGGCCGATGTCGGCCACCGGGGCGACGGCGAGGGACACCGCGACCATCAGGTAGGAGTAGGCCAGGATGCGGCGGGTGACGACCTCGAGCGTGGCCACCACGGGGAGCATCGGGACGCCGGCGGCGGCGTAGTCGTCCTTGAAGCGGATCGCCAGCGCCCAGAAGTGCGGCGGCGTCCAGAAGAACACGACCGCGAAGAGCAGCACGGCGGGCCAGCCGACCGTGCCGGTCACCGCGGACCAGCCGATCAGCACCGGGAAGCAGCCCGCCGCGCCGCCGATGACGATGTTCGACGGGGAGCGCCGCTTGAGGCCGAGCGTGTAGACGAAGACGTAGAAGGCGATGGCCCCGACGGACAGCACGGCCGACGTCCAGTTGACGAGCAGGCCGAACATGAGCGTCGAGATGATGCCGAGAGCGATGCCGAAGCGCAGCGCCTGGGCGGGCTCGACGACCTCCCGGACGAGCGGGCGGCGTTTCGTGCGGCCCATGAGCTGGTCGATGTCGCGGTCGACGTAGCAGTTGATCGTGTTGGCGCTGCCGGCGGAGAGAGTGCCGGCGAGCAGCGTCACCGCGATCAGCCACCAGGACGGCATCCCGCGCTCGGCGAGGAGCATGACCGGCACCGTGGAGACGAGGAGCAGCTCCACGACCCGCAGTTTCATCAACGCTATGTAGGAACGGGCCCGGTCGGTCGCCCGGGCCAGTCGGCCGCGGGGAACGACCAGGACATCACCGGACGGCTCCGCCCCGGCGGCCGGCGCCGCGGGTACCGGGACGGCGGGTACCGGGACGGCGGCGGAGGTCACGGCAACACGCGGCGGTTGACCCGCGCCCGCGGCGGGAAGGGCCCGCGGGGCAGGTCCCGCCGTGGCCGGACGGCCACCGCTCGACGTCACCGGGCGGCGGGGCAAGCCCTGCCGGTGGCGAACAACGGCCTCGGGAGACAGAACGACCTCGCGATCGGCGCGGTCATCCAGCGAACCGCGCGGGACGGTGCCCGAGAGAGGGCGTGGGTGGTGTTCTACGACGTGTCGGAGTCTAGCTGCCAGGAGCCGGGCAGTGCGCGTGGGCTGCGTCCCGACGGGGGTCCGCACCCCGCGTGTGGGCGCCGTCCACCGGGGGCGCCGGGCTTGCTGTGCGCAGACCGCGCGCGTCGCCGCCGCCCGCGGCCACGGGCTGGTGACGTCGGCGGCCGCGGCCGGGCGACGTCGGCTGCCGCGGCGGACGGCGGCAGGCCAACGGAAAGCCAGTGTTCTTCGGCACGTTCCCGGTGTGCCACTCGGACACGGACACTGGGGTGAGGATCACGCATGCGGGTAGGGCCGAGGGCAGGGACATCTGGCACGGTCGCCGTAAGCAGTAAGGAAGGCGGCGCGAGGCAGTGACGATTTCGGCCGGGACGCCCGCGTCCGCCGCACCTGGCCGCGCCATGGCGACGGAGGGCCGTCCGGCCGGGTGCGATCATTGTGGGGGACGAAGACCCATCGTGGGCCGCGCGACGACGCGCCGGTCCATCCGACGATCAGCCCATCCGACGATCAGCGGGCCCGGCGACGCCGGTGCCCGGCGGGGACGCCCCGAACGATAAGCCCACCCACGGACCACTGCACCGACCGCACCACTGCGGCGTGACGACACGGCCGCGGAGAGGACTACGTCCGATGAGCAAGCCCCTGTCCGACCTGTCAGCCGCCGGCGTGGCGGTGTGGCTGGACGACATCAGCCGCGAGCGGATCCGGACCGGCAACCTCGCCGAGCTCGCCCGCACCCGCAGCGTCGTCGGCGTCACCAGCAACCCGACGATCTTCCAGAAGGCCATCGGCGGCGGTGAGACGTACAACGAGCAGCTGCGTGACCTGGCCGTCCGCGGGGTCGACGTGGGCGAGGCCGTCCGCGCGATCACCGCGGCGGACATCCGCGACGCCTGCGACATCCTGCGGCCCGCCTACGACGCCAGCGCCGGCGTCGACGGCCGGGTCTCCCTCGAGGTCGACCCGCGGCTCGCGCACGAGACCGAGCGCACGGTCGCCGAGGCCCGTGCCCTGTGGTGGTCGGTCGACCGGCCGAACCTGTTCATCAAGATCCCGGCGACGAAGGGCGGCCTGCCGGCCATCACCGCGACCCTGGCGCAGGGCATCAGCGTGAACGTGACGCTGATCTTCGCGCTGGACCGCTACGAGGCCGTCATGGCCGCGTTCATGACCGGTCTGGAGCAGGCCCTCGCCGCCGGTCGGGACATCTCCGACGTGGCCTCCGTCGCGTCCTTCTTCGTCAGCCGCGTCGACAGCGAGGTGGACGGCCGGCTCGCGAAGATCGGCACGCCGAAGGCGGAGGCCCTGCGCTCGAAGGCCGCGATCGCCAACGCCCGGCTCGCCTACGAGCTGTACGAGAAGACCTTCAACACGCCGCGCTGGGAGCGGCTCGCCGCCGCCGGCGCGAAGCCCCAGCGCCCGCTGTGGGCGTCGACATCGACGAAGGACCCGGCGCTGCCGGACACCCTCTACGTGACGGAGCTGATCGCCCCGGGCACCGTCAACACGATGCCGGAGGCGACGCTCGAGGCGTTCGCCGACCACGGGGTCGTGCCCGGCGACACCATCACACCCAACTACGAGGACGCCCGCGCCGTCCTGGCCGAGCTCGCCGAGCTCGGAGTGGACATGGCCGACGTCGTCGAGGTGCTGGAGGTCGAGGGCGTCCGCAAGTTCGAGGACTCCTGGAACCAGCTCCTCGACACCATCCGCGAGCAGCTCGGCTCCGCCGCGTCCTGACCGTTCCGCCGGTCCGGCCCCGTCCGCCCGACCCGTCCGTCCGACCTGCTCCGCCCGGCCGCGCCATCCCGCCTGGGCAGACCGGGCCGGCCGGCGGGAGTATCGGGGAGGCGGACCGGCGGTGACACGGGCCGCGGTCACCATGAATCGCGAGCACCACGAACTGTGAAGGGGGAACGGGTGGCGTCCACCGCTAGTGGCAACCCACTGCGGGATCCACGGGACCGGAGGCTGCCGCGGCTGCCGGACAACAGCGCGCTGGTGGTTTTCGGCGCGACCGGTGACCTGGCCCGCAAGAAGCTCATACCGGCCGTCTACGATCTCGCGAACCGGGGGCTGCTCCCGCCGGGTTTCGTCCTGGTCGGCTTCGCCCGCCGGGACTGGAGCGACGACGAGTTCGCCGCCTTCGCCCGCGAGTCGGCGGAACGCGGCGCCCGGACACCGTTCCGCGAGGACACCTGGGAGCGGCTCGCCGGCTCCCTGCGGTTCTGCCAGGGCTCGTTCTCCGACGACGCCGCGTTCGACGGCCTCGCCGCGACGCTGACCGACCTGGAGCACAGCCACGGGATCCGGGGCAACGCGGCCTTCTACCTGTCGATCCCGCCGACGGCTTTTCCCGTCGTCCTCAAACAGATGCAGCGGACGGGCCTGGCCTCCAACGAGGCCGCGGGCGGCTGGCGCCGGGTCGTCATCGAGAAGCCGTTCGGGCACGACCTGGAGTCCGCGCGCGAACTGAACTCGCTGGTCGACGACGTCTTCACCCCCGACGACGTCTTCCGCATCGACCACTACCTGGGCAAGGAGACAGTTCAGAACCTCTTCGCCCTGCGGTTCGCCAACACCCTTTTCGAGCCGATCTGGAACTCCCACTTCGTCGACTCGGTGCAGATCACCATGGCCGAGGACGTCGGCATCGGCACCCGGGCCGGCTTCTACGACGAGACCGGCGCGGCCCGCGACGTCCTGCAGAACCACCTGCTGCAACTGCTGGCGCTCACCGCGATGGAGGAGCCGGTCAGCTTCGGCGCGGACACCATCCGCACCGAGAAGCTGAAGGTCCTGCGGGCGGTGTCGCTGCCCGACGACTACGCCACGTTCGCCGTGCGCGGGCAGTACTCGCAGGGTTGGCTCGCCGGCGAGCGGGTCCGCGGCTACCTTGAGGAAGCCGACATCCCGGCGGACTCGACGACGGAGACCTTCGTCGCGGTGAAGCTCGGTGTCGAGACGCGACGCTGGGCCGGCGTGCCGTTCTACCTGCGGACGGGCAAGCGTCTGCCGCGGCGGGTCACCGAGATCGCGATCACCTTCACCAAGGCGCCGCACCTGCCGTTCGACGAGACCGACACCGCCGAGCTGGGCAACAACCAGCTGGTGATCCGGGTGCAGCCGGACGAGGGCGTCACGCTGCGCTTCGGCTCGAAGGTCCCCGGCTCGGCCATGGAGGTGCGCGACGTCGCCATGGACTTCCTGTTCGGCGAGGCGTTCACCGAGGCGCTGCCCGAGGCCTACGAGCGCCTGATCCTGGACGTCCTGCTCGGCGACGCGACGCTGTTCCCGAACAACGCCGAGGTCGAGGAGTCGTGGCGGATCATCGACCCGCTCGAGGAGTTCTGGCGGAGCACGAAGCCGCACACGTACCGGGCCGGGAGCTGGGGCCCGGCGGCGGCCGACGACATGCTCGCCCGCGACGGCCGCCGGTGGCGCCGGCCATGACCCGCTATCCGCGCCACGCCGAAGGGAGACTGTCATGACCACCCTGTGGGACACCACCGGATCGGCGGTGGTCAAGGCGCTGTCCGCCGAGCGGCGGGCCGCCGGCGCGCTCGCGTTCGGCCTGGCGCTGACGCTCGTGGTGGTCGTGGACGAGCAGCACGTCAGCCAGGCGGAGAGCGCCGCCA
The DNA here is from genome assembly GCF_023242985.1 of Frankia sp. Mgl5. NCBI lineage: Bacteria > Bacillati > Actinomycetota > Actinomycetes > Frankiales > Frankiaceae > Frankia > Frankia sp. Mgl5. The sequence goes on from NZ_JALKFY010000009.1 coordinate 23,422, forward strand.
CCGCGGCCGCCGCCGCCCACCCGTGCCGGCTGTTGATCGTTGTGCGCCGGCAGATCGACTCGCCGCACCCTCGGCTGGACGCCGAGGTGTCGATCGGCGGCCGGCTGGGGCCCGGCGAGGCCGTCGTGATGCGGATGTCGGGCCGGCTCGCGCTGCATGCCGAGTCGGTCGTGCTCCCGCTGCTCGCGCCGGACGCCCCCGTGGTCACCTGGTGGTACGACGCTCCCCCGGAGAAGATCGCCTACGACCCGCTCGGCGTGTTCGCCGACCGCCGGGTCACCGGGACCTACGCGGCCCACGACCCGCTGGCCGCGCTGCTGCAGCGGGCCGAGGACTTCGTCCCCGGTGACACCGACCTGGCCTGGACCCGCATCTCGGGGTGGCGCACCCTGCTGGCGGCCGCGTTCGACCAGGTCTCCGAGCCGGTGGGGCCGGCGACGATCGTCAGCGAGCCGGGCAACCCCAGCGCCCGCCTGTTCGCCGGCTGGCTGCAGGCGAAGCTGCGGGTCCCGGTGACGATCACCGATGCGCCGGGCAAGAAGGGCATCCAGAGCGTCCGCCTGGCGGTGGGCGACGGCGAGCTCTCACTGGCCCGCACGGACAGCCGTTCGGCCGGTATCACCCGCACGGGTTACCCGACCAGGGTGCTGCCGCTGCCCGAACGAGGGCTGGGTGACCTGCTCGCGGAGGAGCTGCGCCGCCTCGACGACGACAGCGTGTACGCCGAGGCGCTCTCGGCCTGGAGCGGCGTCCCGGATCTGAACAGCCGACCGCTGCACCGCGAGCACATCTGGCGCGATCCGGCGCTGGAGCGCTCCGAGGCGGCACTCGCGGCGATCCCACCCGCGCCGATCCCGCCCGCGGCGTCGTGACGCCGCCCGTGCCCGCGGGCGGCGGGCCCGCTCCGGAACCGCCCACGGTGGTCGTCCACGCGGACGCCGGCGTGCTCGCGCGGGCGGCGGCGGCGCGGCTCATCACCGCGCTGGTGGACGCCCAGGCGGCGCGCGGCGAGGCCTCGATCGTGCTCACCGGCGGCGGCATCGGCGTGGCGCTGCTGCGCGCGGTGCGGGCCAGCCCCGCGGTGGACGCGGTCGACTGGGCCCGGGTGGACGTCTGGTGGGGCGACGAGCGCTTCGTGCCGGCGGACTCCCCCGACCGCAACGACCAGCAGGCCCGGGAGGCGCTGCTCGCGCACGTTCCGGTGGATCCGACGCGGGTCTTCCCCATGGGCCACCTCGCGGGAGCGGGCGGCGACGGCGAGGGTGGCGGCGGTGTCGCCGAGCCGGAGACGGCCGCCGCGGCGTACGCGGAGGCGCTCGCGGCGCGGGCGGTGGCCGGTTCCGCCGTTCCGGCGTTCGACGTCCTGCTGCTCGGGCTCGGGCCGGAGACGCACGTCGCGTCGATCTTCCCCGACTCGCCGGCGGCGGTGGCCACCGGGACGGTGACCGCCGTCCGGGACTGCCCGAAACCGCCGCCCACCCGGGTGACGCTGACGTTCCCCGCGCTGCGGGCCGCCCGTGAGGTCTGGGTGGTCGTCGCCGGGGAGGAGAAGGCTGAGGCGGTGGCGAACGCGCTGACGCCCGGCGCGGATCCGGTGGCCTTCCCGGCAGCCGGCGCGGTGGGCCGGGAGCGCACGCTCTGGCTGGTCGACCGCGCCGCCGCGTCCCGGCTCTGAGCGAAACTCCCGCGGAGGTCGCGGACAGGCGCGACCCCCGCGGGAGGCAGTGGCGGCCGGGAGGAGACCGGCTGTGCCCGGTTCAGGCCAGGATCTCGTTCAGGCCAGGATCTTCGTCTTCTCCCGTTCGAACTCGTTGGTGCTGATGACGCCGTGGTCGCGGAGGTCCGCAAGCCGGCTGAGCTCGTCGGCGGCGCTCGGCCGGCCGGCGGCCGCGCGGACCTCGGTGCGCCACATGTCGGCCTGGGATGCCGCCTGCCGGGCCTGGCGGTCGTGCATGGAGCTGCCCCTGATGATCAGGTAGGCCAGCAAACCGATCAGCGGCAGGACGATGATCAGCACCGTCCAGCCGGCCTTGCCCCAGCCAGAGAGATCATGGCTGCGGAAGACGTCGGTGATCACCGTGAACATCAGGAACAGCCACATCGTGAAACAGAAGAACCACAGCATGTAAAGGAAGACGCTGAGCAGCGGGAAGTCGGGGTCCACCATTTCTCCTCTCACCGTCGCGGCCCACCGGACCGCGGCACCGCGGCCGCGGATCGGGCGACGCGGCGGCCGCCGGCCGGAGCTCACGGGCACTCCGCCGGCGTGACCGACCTGCCGGCGAGACCCGACTCATACCCACTCGGTGCGCCGCGGCGCACCGCCACGCTCACCCGACGGGGGTGAACCGGCCGACACCGCCCCCGCTGGTCAGCGCCGGGTGAGTACGCCGGTACCCGTTGAGTTGATGTTCGTCGCGGGGAACGTGTAGGCGAGCCGCCCGTCGGGGCGAAGAGCCAGCACGAGCCGCTCGGCGCCACGACACAGCGCGCCCGAGCGGAACAGCCGTTCCTGGACTGTGACACGGTCAGCGCCGGCCTCCAGGAGGCGCAGCCGCGCGGCGCAGCCGTCCGTCGGATAGTCGCTGTCGCCGACGATCTCGCCGATGCCGCCGCGTCTGAGCACGACCTCGACGCCGAACTCGATCGGTCCCTGGGTCACCGATCCGACCCACGTGCCGGCCATGCCGGCGGGCAGCAGATCGGCGGCGGGCGGTGGGCGCTCGTCCCGCGCGGCCCAGAGCAGCCCGGCGGCGACCAGGACGAGCACGAGCCCCACGCCGGCGGCGAGCGCGACCAGTGGACGGCGCCGGCGCGGGCCGTCCGGGAGAGGCGCCGGCCACGGCGCAGGCACTGGCCGTGCTGGTGGCACTGGCCGCGGGGCGGACCCGGCCGTTGGCGGGGCGGCCGTCTGCCGCCGCGCTGGCCGGGCGGCGGGCGGCTCGGTCGGTGGTCGCGTGGTCGGTGGTCGCGTGGCAGCATTGTCCGGCTCGCCGGGGACCAGCCGCAGCACGCGGGTGAGCAGGACCTCCGCGCCCTCCGCGCTCAGCCTCGCCTGTGGGTTCTTGACCAGCAGGCCGCCGATCGCCGGCCACAGCGCGTCGGTGTCCGTCAGCGCGGGTGGATCGACGTGCAGGACCGCGCCGAGGGTGAGCGGCACCGTCTCGCGGGCGAACGGCGGGATGCCTCCGGCGGCGAAGTAGAGGGTGGCGCCGAGGGAGAACAGGTCGGCCGCGAGCGAGGCCGGGCCCCGGGTGATCCGTTCCGGCGCGAGGTAGGCGGGGGTTCCCGCGCTGCCGCTCGCGCCCGCGTCGGTCGTGTCCGCGACGTTGGTGGCGATGCCGAAGTCGGTGAGCAGCACCCGCCCGTCGTCGGCGAGCAGGATGTTCGACGGCTTCACGTCACGGTGCAGGAGGCCGACCCGCTGGCCGGCGGTCAGCGCGTCCAGGACGGCGAGCCCGATCTCGGCCACCCGGCGCGGCGGCAGCGGTCCGCCGCGGCGGACCGCTGTGTCCAGCGACGTGGCGGCGACCAGCTCCATGACGATCCACGGCAGGCCGCCGTCCTGGATGACGTCGGTCACCGAGACCACGTGCGGGTTCGCCCGCAGCTGGGCGGCGTTGCGGGCCTCGCGCACGGCCGCGGCCAGCCGTTGCGGGTCGGCGCCGTCCGGGCCTGGCGCGCCCGCGCGACCGCCGATCCAGATGGCCTTCACGGCCACCTCGGCCCGCAGCAGCACGTCGAGGGCGCGCCAAACCGTGCCCATCGAGCCGGCGCCGACGCATTCGATCAGCCGGTAGCGGCCGGCGACGACCCGACCGGCGACGATCGATCCGGCGGAGCCGGTCATCTCTGCCGGGCCCGGGCCGAACGAACCGCCGTCGCGCGGCATCGCCGGCCCGGCGCCCTGCGGTGGGCCCCGGCCGTGGACCGCGCCCCCCCCCCCGGCGGCCCCCCCCCCCCCCCG
>NZ_JALKFY010000009.1:27398-136507 GCF_023242985.1 Frankia sp. Mgl5
ACCCGCGGGGGGGGGCCTCGGCGGGCCGGGGGCCGGGGGGGGCGCCGGTCAGTTGACCGGCGCGCCCCGCAGCTTCGCCAGCGCCTCGGCCAGGATCGCCTCGCCGTCCTTCTCGTTGCGACGCTCCCGCACGTAGGCGAGGTGCGTCTTGTACGGCTCCGTCTTCGGCGGGGCCGGCGTGTTCTCACGGTCCCGCCCGGCCGGGAAGCCGCAGCTCGGACAGTCCCACGTGTCCGGGATGGAGGCGTCGGCCGCGAAGGCCGGTTTCGTCTCGTGCTCGTTGGCGCACCAGAAGGAAATCCGCTGCCGAGGGGCGGTCTCGCCCCGCTCGGCCTCCCCCATCGGCCCTGCCCCGACCCGGCTCCCCCGGATGGCGTTGCCACCTGCCACGGCCCGCGTGCTCCTTCGTCTCGTCCCATGGGTGGTAGCTCGGCGGTCGGCCCCCCGCGGCCGGACCACCCACGTCCGAACCGCCACCGTAGACGTCCTCAGCACCCCCCGGCACTTGTCGAGCACGTCTGTTCCGGAGTGTAGGCCGGGAGGTCCACCACGGGTTGCACCGACCACCCTCACCGGGGCTTCCTAATGCGTGAGGGGGCCCCTAGGGGCCCCCTCACGGGTGTGCGGCTGGTCCCCGCCGCCGGTCCGGAGACCCTCAGGGACCGAGCGAAACCGCTGTGGGATCGGCGGTTCCCAGCGACGGCACGATCGTGAACGCCTGTACCGCCGAGCTACGCAGCCGCGACGTGTGGGTGACCGCGAGGGGCACGACCGCGGCGTCGTTCAGCACCGTTCGCTCCAGCCCGGCCCAGTCCGTGGCGGCGTCGTCCTCGGAGGAGGCCGTCACGGCGGACTCGTAGCGGGCGAGGAGGTCCGGACGGCGGTAGCCGCCGTCAGCCGGCCGGGCGCCCACCCAGGCCTCGTCCAGCAGCGGCTCGTAGACGGTGCGACCGGCGTCGCCGAACCAGTCCGGGGTGATCGTGGTCAGGGCGAGGTCCCAGAACTGCCCGCCCGGGCTCGACGCGGCCGCCGTGTACTGCGCGCCGGTGCGGATGCGCAGGTCGAGGCGGATTCCGGCGCGGGCGAACGCGGCGCGCAGCGCCTCGGCCACCGCCGTGTCGGTGGCGCTGTCCGTGGTCAGCAGGGACAGCGCCGTCACCCTCCCGCCCGGGTTGTTCGCGAGGCCGTCGGCGCAGCGCCGTGAGTCCCCGGAGCCGTCCCCGGCCGGGAAGGGGCTGTACGTCTCGTAGCCGGTCATCGGCGACTGCAGGAGCTGGGCCGTCGCCGTGGCGAGCGTGGGGCCGCCCAGCGCGGCGGCCACCGCCGTTCGGTCGATGCAGTAGGCCAGCGCCTCCCGGGCCTGCTGGTCGCGCAGGGCCGCCGCGGACGGCCCGTTGAGTCCGACGACGAGGACGACGACCGGGCCGGTCGGAGCGACCACGAGCTTCTTGTCGGCACTCTCGACCAGTCGGGCCAGGTCGTCGGCGGGGATGTCGCCACCCAGGGCCATGTCCGCGTCACCGGCCTCGATGCGCGCCGTGATGGTCGCCGGGTCGAGCCCGTCGGTGACGGTGATGTGGTCGGGCAGCGCCCGCCGGATGCCGTCCGAGGAGCCGCTCCAGGCCGGGTTGCGGGACAGCCGGTAGCCACCGCCGGGCTCCGACACGAACCGGTACGGCCCGTCGGAGATCAGGTTGTCGAGGTACTGCTGGGAGTCCGGCGGGTAGGCCAGGGCCTCCAGCGGCACCGGCGAGCTGGCCGGCAGGGCCAGGACGTCCACGAAGTCGTTGACCGGCTTGATCAGGTGGAAGGCGAGGGTGTCGTCGCCGATGACCTCGATCCCGGGGACGGTGCCGCTCTCGATCAGCGCGGGGGCGTCGGCCACCGGCGCCGCGGCGAGCTCGGCGCAGTACTCGGCGAAGCCGACGACCGTCGCCGCGTAGTACCCGCGCAGCGGGGAGGGCGACGGCGGCGCGCACATCCGCTTGAGGCCGCGGGCGACGTCCGTCGCGGTGATCCGGCGCTGGTTCGGGGTGTTCCACCGGGCCGCCGAGCGCAGCCGCACGGTGTAGACGGTGCCGCCCATGGTCACCACGGGGGCGCCGGCCGCGAGGTCGGGGCGCGGGATCGTCGACCTGGCGGTGTCGGCGTCGGCGGGGTAGCTGTAGAGCTGGCGGGTCACCAGCCGGGCGAACGCCCGCTCCCCCGGCTCGTCGGCCCACCCGGGGTCGCCGGTGGGCATCCGCCCGGTCAGCAGGCGCAGCGTGCCGCCGGGCTTCTCGAGCGGGTAGGCGGTCGTCGGCGGCGTGGTCGGGCTCGCCGCCATCGGGCCCGGTGTCGGGTCCGACTCGCCGCTGCATCCCGCGACAGTGAGCAGTGCGACCGTGGTCAGGAGGGCGGTGAGCAGGGCGGCGATCCCTCGGGCATGACCGAGCCGCCGCCCCGGAGAGGCGTTCAATTCTTCAGGAGCAGACCGAGACCGATAATGCAGGTGATCCACAAGAGGGCCACCGCGACGGTGAGGCGGTCGAGATTCTTCTCGACCACGGACGATCCCCCCAGTGACGAGGAGACACCGCCCCCGAACAGTGTCGACAGACCGCCGCCCTTGGCCCGGTGCAGCAACACCAGCAGCACCAGCAGCACACTCGCGACAATCAGGGCGATCGACAGACCGACCGTCATCTAGACCAGCTCCCGCTCCTCGGGGACGTGGCAGGCGACCCGGTGGCCGGGTCGAGCCTCCCAGCGGAGCCTCGCCACCGTCCTACGCACCTCCTCCGCCTTTCCAGCAACGTGTGGTGGGCCCGTATCGTCGCACCCGATCGGGCTACTCGACGATCGTGCAAACGTACATGACGCCGCCCCGGTCGCCGATGTGGCACACCCCGGGACGGCTCGTGCGCGGCCGGCCGCGGGCGCGCACCGGTGGCGGACAGCCCCCGCTACGCCGCCGGACCGCTGCGGATGATGCCGACGAACTCCTCGGCGACCAGGCTCGCACCGCCGACCAGACCGCCGTCCACGTCGGGCATGGTGAACAGCTCGGCCGCGTTGGCGGCCTTCACCGAGCCGCCGTAGAGGACCCGGATGCCGGCCGCGATCGGCTCGCCGTACAGCTTCGTCAGCTGGCCGCGGACGGCGGCGCACATGTCCTGCGCGTCCTGGGCGGAGGCGGTGCGCCCGGTACCGATCGCCCAGACCGGCTCGTAGGCGACGACGAGCGTGGCCGCCTGCTCCGCGCTCACCCCGGCCAGCGAGCCCTCGAGCTGCGCCAGGACGTGTTCGACGTGGGTTCCCGCGGCGCGGATGTCCTCGTGCTCGCCGACACACAGGATCGGCGTGATGCCGTGTTTGTAGGCCGCCAGGACCTTCGAGGCGACCAGCGCGTCGTCCTCGTGGTGGTACGTGCGCCGCTCGGAGTGCCCGACGACGACGTACGAGCAGCCGAGCCTGGCCAGCATCGGCCCGCTGATGTCGCCGGTGTAGGCGCCCGAGCCGTGCGGGGAGAGATCCTGGCCGCCGTAGCCGACGGCGAGCTTGTCGCCGTCGATCAGCGTCTGGACGCTGCGCAGGTCGGTGAACGGCGGCAGGAAGACGACCTCGACCCGCTCGAGCTCGGCGGGCTTGAGGTCGAAGGCGACCTTCTGCACCAGCGCGATGGCCTCGAGGTGGTTGAGGTTCATCTTCCAGTTGCCGGCGACCAGCGTCCGCCGGCCGGTTCCGGCCGACCCGCGGGCGGGTGCCCCCTTCGCCACGTCCCTGCTTCCCTTCCTCGGTGAAAGTGTGGAGATCAGACTCGGTGGTGCTCAGACGTCGAGCGCGGCGAGGCCCGGGAGCGTCTTGCCCTCCAGGTACTCCAGGCTCGCGCCGCCGCCGGTGGAGATGTGGCTGAAGTCGTCCTCCGGGATGCCGAGGGTGCGCACCGCGGCGGCCGAGTCGCCGCCACCGACGACCGAGAAGCCGCCGCCGGCCGCGACCGCCTCGGCGACCCCGCGGGTACCCTCCGCGAACGGCGCGAACTCGAACACGCCCATCGGGCCGTTCCAGAAGATCGTCGCCGCACCGGCGGCCACGCGCGCGAACGCGGCGGTGGATGCCGGCCCGATGTCGAGGCCGAGCCAGCCGTCCGGGATCGCGTCGGCGGCGACGACGGCGGTCTCCGCGTCGGCGGCGAACCGGTCGGCGACCACCACGTCGGTGGGCAGCACGAGCCGGTCACCGGCCTCGGCCAGCAGGTCCTTGCAGGTGTCGATCATCTCGCTCTCCAGGAGCGAGGCGCCGACCGGGTGCCCGAGGGCCGCCAGGAAGGTGAAGCACATGCCGCCGCCGACGAGGAGCGCGTCCACCTTCGGCAGCAGGGCCCGGATGACGCCGAGCTTGTCCGACACCTTCGACCCGCCGAGCACGACGGCGTACGGCCGGGCCGGCGCCGCGGTCAGCGCCCGCAGCACCTCGAGCTCGGTCAGCACCAGCCGGCCGGCGGCGTGCGGGAGGCGCTTGGGCACCTCCGACACGCTCGCGTGGGCCCGGTGCACCGCGCCGAACGCGTCGCCGACGTAGAACTCGGCGAGCGCCGAGAGCTCGTCGGCGAAGGTCGCGCGGGCGACGGTGTCCTTGCTGGTCTCGCCCGGGTGGAAGCGCAGGTTCTCCAGCAGGGCCACCTGGCCCTCGGCGAGCTGCCCGACCACCTCCCGGGCCCGGTCACCGGCGATGTCGCCGCCGCCGTCCCCGGCGAACGCCACCGGGATGCCGAGCAGCTCGGCGAGCCGCTCGGCGACCGGGGCGAGGGAGTACTTCTCCTCCGGGGCCCCCTTGGGACGTCCCAGATGTGAGCAGACGATCACCTTCGCGTTCCGGTCCAGAAGGGCCTGGATGGTCGGCACGCTCGCGCGCACCCGGCCGTCGTCGGTGATGCGCGGCGCGCCCTTGGAATGGTCCAGGGGCACGTTGAGATCACTGCGGACAAGTACGCGGTGACCGGTGACCTGCAGGTCGTCGATCGTCCTCACGCTGGGCTGCTCCGGGGTGGGCGAAGGTGCGATGGACGGGCCGGTTCGCCGGTGTCAGATCCGGGCGGCGACGAGCCCGGTCAGGTCGACGAGCCGGTTGGAGTAACCCCACTCGTTGTCGTACCAGCCGACGACCTTCACCTGGCTGCCGCTGGACATCGTGAGCAGCGAGTCGAAGGTGCACGACGCCGGGGTGCCCACGATGTCGGAGGACACGATCGGGTCCTCCGTGTAGACGAGGTAGCCCTTCAGCGGGCCTTCCGCCGCCGCCTTGTACGCGGCGTTGATCTCGTCCTTCGAAGCGGGACGGGCCAGGTTCACGACAAGGTCGGTGACCGAGCCGTCAAGGACCGGAACACGCATCGCGATGCCGTCGAGCTTGCCCTTGAGGTGCGGGAGCACGAGAGCGGTCGCCTTCGCGGCACCGGTGGTGGTGGGAATGATGTTCTGCGCCGCCGCCCGCGCCCGACGCAGGTCGGAATGCGGGAAGTCAAGGATGACCTGGTCATTGGTGTAAGCGTGGATCGTGGTCATCAGACCACGCTCGATACCGAACGCCTCGTCGAGAACCTTCGCCAATGGCGCGACACAGTTCGTCGTGCAGGAAGCGTTCGAGAGGATATGGTGCTTCGCCGGGTCGTAGACGTCGTCGTTCACGCCCATGACGACCGTGAGGTCCTCGCCCTTGGCCGGCGCCGAGATGATGACCTTCTTCGCCCCGGCGGTCAGGTGCTTGCCGGCCGTCTCGGCCGTGGTGAAGCGGCCGGTCGACTCGATCACCACGTCGACGCCCAGGTCAGCCCAGGGCAGGGCGGCCGGGTCACGCTCCGCGAGCACCTTGATCGTGCTGTCGCCGACGCGGATGCCGTCCTCGCCGACAGAGACCGACTCGGGCAGTGTGCCCAGAGTCGTGTCGTACTTCAGCAGGTGCGCGAGCGTCTTGTTGTCCGTCAGGTCGTTGACGGCGACGATCTCCAGATCACTACGCCGGCTGGCTGCGAGCGCCCGCCAGAAGTTACGACCGATTCGCCCGAAGCCGTTGACACCCACCCGCGTAGCCACGTCCAGGACTCCCCTATGCTCGTGTGCCGTCGTGTGCCAGGAGCCTAGCGAGTCGGGACATCATCGGCGGGAATCCGAACCGATCCATGTCGGTCTCCTCACACCGAGCGACCCGGCACACTCGGCATTTGGTTGAATGCCTCGCCGTTTCGACAATCACCCTATCCCATGGGCTTCCACGGCCACGCCGCGTGCCGGGTCTCTCGCTGTGCCCCGTCCGTGGTAGCGATTGCGTGCTCAGGCGTTCTCGAACAGCTCCGGCGACACACTCGCCTCGGTGTTGGGGATGCCCAGCGCGTTGGCCCGTTTGTCCGCCAGCGCGAGGAGCCGGCGGATCCGCCCGGCGACGGCGTCCTTGGTGAGCGGCGGGTCCGCGAGCGCGCCGAGCTCCTCCAGCGACGCCTGCGCGTGCTCCAGGCGCAGGCGCCCGGCCGCGAGCAGGTGGTCGGGGGCGTCGTCCCCGAGGATGCGCATCGCCGCCTGCACCCGCGCTCCGGCGGCCACCGCGGCGCGCGCCGAGCGGCGCAGGTTCGCGTCGTCGAAGTTCGCCAGCCGGTTCGCCGTGGCCCGGACCTCGCGGCGCATCCGCCGCTCCTCCCAGGCCATCAGGCTGTCATGCGCACCGATCTTGGTCAGCAGGGCGCCGATGGCGTCGCCGTCCCGGACGACCACGCGGTCGACGCCGCGGACGTCCCGGCTCTTGGCCTGCACGCCCATCCGCCGGGCGGCGCCGACCAGCGCCAGTGCCGCCTCCGGGCCGGGCGAGGTGACCTCCATCGAGCAGGACCGGCCGGGCTCGGTCAGCGAGCCGTGTGCGAGGAACGCGCCCCGCCAGGCCGCCGCCGCGTCGCACGCCGAACCGGTCACCACCTGCGGCGGCAGGCCGCGCACCGGCCGGCCGCGCTGGTCGAGCAGGCCCGTCGACCGGGCGAGCTGTTCCCCGTCCCGCTCGACGCGGACGATGTAGCGCACCGACCGCCGCAGGCCGCCGGCCGCGAGCACGGCCACCGACGACGGGAAGCCGAAGACCTCGGCGATCTCACGCCGCAGCCGGCGCGCGGTGGCGCCGGTGTCGAGCTCGGCCTCCACCACGATGCGGCCGCCGACGATGTGCAGGCCGCCGGCGAACCGCAGCATCGCCGCCATCTCGGCCCGCCGGCAACAGGGCTTGGCCACTCGCAGCCTGCTCAGTTCGTCCTTGACGGTGGCCGTCATCGCCGCCACACCGATCACTCCTTGCATTCGCCGGAGGGGATCCGGTGGCCGGAGCCACCGGTGGATGAGCACCCGACACCCGAGGAGTCGGCACAGGCCGCTCCCGGCTGCCGGCCAGGCCAGGCCCGCTGGCCGTCCATCGGACGGGCCGCCGACGGCACCGCCACGGCGCCGTCCTGCGCGAAGACGGCGCGGAACGCGGCCGCGAGACGTTCGGGGTCGTGCAGCGCGGGTTCACCGGGAACCCGCACGGGTGCGAGGTGGAGCCGGGCGCCCAGGTCCGCGGCCGCGCGGGCCAGCGGGTCCGGGTCGCCGACCGCGGCCGGGTCCGCGATCACCACGTCGAGGCGCAGCCCCGGGACGTGCGTGGCCAGGGCGTGCAGGTGGGCTTCGGGGGTGTAGCCGGCCGTCTCGCCCGGCTGCGCCACGAGGTTGAGCACCATCACCCTGCGGGCGTCGGCGCCCGTGATCGCCGCGCGCATGTCAGGCACGAGCAGGTGCGGCAGCACGCTCGTGTAGAGCGAGCCCGGACCGAGGACGATCCAGTCAGCGGCGGCGGCGGCCGCGAGGGCGGCACCGCAGGCCGCCGGCTCCGCCGGGGCCAGGCGTACCCCGGCCACCCGGCCGGGGGTCGTCGCGACGGCCGCCTGGCCGCGGACCTCCGCGGACTCCCCGGCCCGGTTCGGGTCGAGGCCGGTCACATCCGCGACGATGTCGATGCCGGCGCATGACAGTGGCAGCACCCGGCCGTCGACGCCGAGCAGCGACGCCGCCAGGTCGAGCGCGGCCACCGGGGAGCCCGCACGCTCCGCCAGCGCCGTCAGCACGAGGTTGCCGACCGCGTGGCCGGCGAGCGCCCCGCCGCCGCCGAACCGGTACTGGAAGAGGTCGGCCCACGTCTGGGACCACTCGTCGGCGCCGGCCAGCGCGGCGAGGGCCATCCGCAGGTCGCCCATGGGCAGGGCGCCGAGCTCGGCGCGCAGCCGGCCCGACGAACCACCATCGTCACCCACGGTAACCACCGCGGTCAGGTGGCGGGTGATCCGGCGCAGCGCGGCCAGCGACACGGCCAGGCCGTGCCCGCCGCCGAACGCGACGATCGCGGGAGCGTCGGCGGTCACTCGCGGCCCAGATCCCGGTGCACGACCCGGACGCCGACGCCGTCGGCGGCGAGCCGGGCCCCGAGCTGCTCGGCGACGGCGACGCTGCGGTGCTTGCCCCCGGTACAGCCCACCGCCAGGGTCAGGTACCGCTTGCCCTCCCGCACGTACCCCTCACCGACCAGCCTGAGCAACGCCGTGTACTGGTCGACGAACTCCGTCGCGCCGGGCTGCGCCAGCACGTAATCACGGACCTGCGAGTCCCGCCCCGTGTAGGGGCGCAACGCCTCGACCCAGTGCGGGTTGGGCAGGAACCTGCAGTCGGCGACGAGGTCGGCGTCCAGCGGCAGGCCGTACTTGTAGCCGAACGAGATCACGGTGGCGTTGAGCCGGTTGGCGCGCGGCTGGCCGAAGGCGGCGTCGATCTTGGCCCTCAGCTCGTGCACGTTGAGGTCGGTCGTGTCGAGGACGAGGTCGGCCTCGCCGCGCAACTCCGCGAGCAGCGTCCGCTCCCGGTTGATGCCGTCCACGACCCGCTCGTCGCCCTGCAGCGGGTGCGGGCGGCGGACATGGTCGAAGCGGCGCACCAGCGCGTCGTCGGACGCTTCCAGGAAGAGCATCCGCGGGTGCATGCCGCGCGAGTCCAGAGCCTCCACCGCCGCGCGCAGGTCGGAGAAGAACGCCCGCCCGCGCACGTCGACGACGACGGCGATCCGGCTCACCGCCCCGCCGGAACGGTGCCCGAGCTCGGCCATCGTCGACAGCAGCGCCGGGGGCAGGTTGTCGACGACGAACCAGCCGAGGTCCTCGAGGCACTTAGCCGCCGTGCTGCGGCCGGCGCCGGACAGCCCCGTGATGATCGCGAGGTCGAGCGTCGCCGCTGTCACCGGGTCACCCCCGCCGAGTCGATGATCTCACCGGTCAGCGGGTCGACGGCGGGCGCCGGCGCCGCTTCCGTGCCCGGGGCCGACCGCGCCAGAGCGGCGACGATCGCCTCCGCCGTGCGCGGGCCGATGCCCGGCACCTGCGCGATCTCCTCGGCGCCCGCGGCCCGCACCTTCGCCACCGAGCCGAAGTGCCGCAGCAGCGCCTTGCGCCGAGTCTCCCCGAGCCCCGGGACGTCGTCGAGCGCCGAGGCGACCATCGACGTCGACCGCTTCTGCCGGTGGTAGGTGATCGCGAACCGGTGCGCCTCGTCCCGCACCCGCTGGAGCAGGTAGAGGGACTCGCTCGTCCGCGGGAGGATCACCGGCTCGTCCTGGTCGGGCAGCCAGACCTCCTCCAGGCGCTTGGCCAGCCCGCACAGTGCCACCCCGCCGGGCCCGGACTCGATGCCGAGCTCGTCGAGCGCGCGCGCGGCGGCGGCGACCTGCGGCGGCCCGCCGTCGACGACGACGAGGTTGGGCGGGTAGGCGAACCGCCGGGGCCGGCCGGTCTCGGGAGCCTCGTCGTCGCCGGTGGGGGCGCCCGGGTACTCCTCGAGCTCGCCGGTGCGGGCCCGCTCCGCCAGATAACGGGAGAAGCGCCGGTGGACGGTCTCGCGCATGCTCGCCACGTCGTCCTGGCCGTCGACCCCGCGGATGGAGAACCGGCGGTACTCCGACTTGCGGGGCAGTCCGTCCTCGAAGACCACCATGCTGGCCACGACGTCGGTGCCCTGGGTGTTCGACACGTCGAAGCACTCGATCCGCAGCGGGGCGTCAGGGAGCTCCAGCGCCTCCTGGAGGTCGGCCAGCGCGCGGCTGCGCGCGGTGAGGTCGCCGGCGCGCTTCGTCCGGTGCAGGGTGAACGCCTGCTTTGCGTTGCGTTCGACGGTCTCCATCAGGGTGCGTTTGTCCCCCCGGCGGGGGACGCGCAGGTCGACGCGGGCCCCACGGGCCCGTTCGAGGAGCTCGGCGACGGCCTCGGCGTCCGGCGGCAGCTCGGGCACGAGGATCTCGCGGGGGATCTGCGCGGCCGGCGCCGGGTCGGCGGTATCGGCGGTGCCGGAGGTATCAGCGGTGCCGGGGGTATCAGCGGTGCCAGCGGTGCCGGCCGGGCGCACGCCGTCGAGGTACTCCTGGGTCAGGAACTGTTCGACGAGGTCGGCGGTGGTGACGTCCTCGAGCTTGTCGACGACCCAGCCCCGCTGGCCGCGGACCCGACCGCCGCGCACGTAGAAGATCTGGACCGCGGCCTCCAGCTCGTCCTGGGCGAAGGCGATCACGTCGGCGTCGGTGCCGTCGGGCAGGACGACGGCCTGCTTCTCGACCGCGCGGCGCAGCGCCCCGATGTCGTCACGCAGCCGCGCGGCGCGCTCGTACTCCTGCGCCTCGGCCGCGGCCCGCATCTCGCGCTCGAGCCGGCGCAGGTAGCGGCCGGTCTGCCCGGACATGAAGTCGCAGAAGTCGTCGACGATCTGGCGGTGGGCGTCGGCATCGACCCGCCCGACGCAGGGGGCCGAGCAGCGGTCGATGTACCCGAGCAGGCAGGGACGGCCCACCTGGCCAGCCCGCTTGAAGACCCCGGAGCTGCAGGTGCGCGCGGGGAAGACCCGCAGCAGCAGGTCCAGGGTCTCCCTGATGGCCCACGCGTGCGCGTAGGGGCCGAAGTAGCGCACGCCGCGCCGCTTGGGCCCACGCATCACCTGGAGCCGCGGGAACTCCTCGTACAGCGTCACCGCGAGACTCGGATAGCTCTTGTCATCGCGGTAGCGGACGTTGAAGCGCGGATCGAACTCCTTGATCCAGGTGTACTCGAGCTGGAGCGCCTCGACCTCGGTGGACACCACGGTCCACTCCACGGAACCGGCCGTGGTGACCATGTGCTGGGTCCGGGGGTGCAGCGTGTGGATGTCGGCGAAGTAGTTGGCCAGCCGGGCGCGCAGACTCTTGGCCTTGCCCACGTAAATGACCCGGCCATGTTCGTCGCGGAAGCGATACACGCCCGGGGTCTCGGGGATCGAGCCCGGCGGGGGCCGGTAGGACGCCGGATCAGCCATGAGCCGAGCCTACGGCGACCGTCATCCGGCCTGAGCAGTGCCTGCACGTAGCTATTTCATCACGCTGAGCTTCCATGCTGTCGAGGGCCCCCGTCGCTCGCCGATTCCGGCCGTGCGCCGGCGCCGCTCCCGAGGAGCGCCGGGCGGCCGGCGGCGCCCGCGCGGAAGGCCCGCCGACCGGCCCGTCCGGGCGGGCCGGCACCCACCGACGGGCCGCTACCAGGGCCCGGACGGCGCCGTGTGGCCAATTTGTCGCCGGGCCGATCTCCCGTCCGCCTTCGGTCAGCGCCCGGTCGCCGTATGCTGAAGCGCGTCCACTCGGGTGGCGTCACGAGCGAACTGCTGCGACGGTGTAAACCTGCGAGGCAGTTGAACCGGGGAGATCGGGCCGAGGGAGCCGACGCGTGCAGGTGGAGGACGTCACGACGGAGTTCGTCGTTGACGACGCCCCCAGCCGCGGCAGGATCACCGTTCTGCAGATCACCTGGCGCAGCTGTGACCCGCTGGCGGTCGCGCTGGTACTCGTCTCCCGGCCGGATCATCCCGCGCTCCCGCAGGGCCACTGGGTGGCTCCCCGGGACGCGCTGCGGGCCGGCCTGGACGGCCCGGCACCCGTCGGCGACGGGGACGTCCGCATCACGCCCGAGCCGACCCGGGACGGCATCCGCCTCGAGCTGGCCGACGGCGAGCGCCGGTCGGTGGTCGTCCTGGACGCCGCGCCCGTCCGCCGCTTCCTCGAACGCACCGAGCGGGTCGTGCCCGCCGGCGAGGAGCACCCCGAGGTCGCTCTGGACGCCGTCCTCGACGACCTCCTCCAGACCTGACTCCTCCGGACCTGACCGGGCACGGCCGCACGCCGTCACAGCGCGGCCGCGCCGGCGAGCTTCGGCCGTGACTTCGGACGGGCGTCGACCCGATCGCCGAGGATCTCCCGCAGGAAGGCGCCGGTGTGGCTCTCGGGCACCGCGGCGACCGTCTCGGGAGCTCCCTCGGCGACCACCCGCCCGCCGCCCGTCCCGCCCTCCGGGCCCATGTCGATGATCCAGTCGGCGGTCTTGATGACGTCGAGGTTGTGCTCGATGACGATCACCGTGTTGCCGGCGTCGACGAGCCGGCCGAGCACGCCGAGCAGTTTCCGGATGTCCTCGAAGTGCAGGCCGGTGGTGGGCTCGTCCAGCACGTAGACGGTCCGCCCGGTGGAACGTCGCTGCAGCTCCGAGGCGAGCTTCACCCGCTGCGCCTCACCGCCGGAGAGGGTGGGCGCCGACTGGCCCAGCCGGACGTAGCCGAGGCCGACGTCGTTGAGCGTGCGCAGGTGCCGGGCGATCGCCGGGACCGCCGCGAAGAACTCGGCGGCCTCCTCGATCGGCATGTCGAGCACCTCGGCGATGTTGCGGCCCTTGAAGTGCACCTCCAGCGTCTCCCGGTTGTACCGGGCGCCCGCGCAGACCTCGCACGGGACGTAGACGTCCGGCAGGAAGTTCATCTCGATCTTGATGGTGCCGTCGCCGGAGCAGGCCTCGCACCGGCCGCCCTTGACGTTGAACGAGAACCGGCCCGGCAGGTACCCGTGGACCTTCGCCTCGGTCGTCTCCGCGAACAGCCGGCGGATGTGGTCGAACACGCCCGTGTACGTCGCCGGGTTGGACCGCGGGGTCCGGCCGATCGGTGACTGGTCGACCCGCACCGCCTTGTCGAGGTGCTCGAGGCCGGACACCGTGCGGTGCCGGCCCGGCACCTCGCGCGCGCCGTTGAGATGGTTCGCGAGCACGCTGGCGAGGATGTCGTTGACCAGCGTCGACTTGCCCGAGCCGGAGACGCCGGTGACCGCCACCAGGCAGCCGAGCGGGAACGACACCGTCACGTCCCGGAGGTTGTGCTCCCGGGCGCCGTGCACGGTCAGTGAGCGCGACTTCGTCGGCGCGCGGCGGATGTCGGGCACCGGGATCTGCCGCCGACCGGAGAGGTAGGCGCCGGTCATCGACTCCTCGCTGCTCAGCAGCTCCTCGACCGGGCCGGAGACGACCACCCGGCCGCCGTGCTCACCGGCGCCGGGGCCGATGTCCACCACCCAGTCCGCGGCACGGATCGTGTCCTCGTCGTGTTCCACGACGATCAGCGTGTTGCCGAGATCGCGCAGCCGGACGAGGGTCTGGATGAGACGGCGGTTGTCCCGCTGGTGGAGGCCGATCGACGGCTCGTCGAGCACGTAGAGCACGCCGACCAGCCCCGAGCCGATCTGGGTGGCGAGGCGGATCCGCTGGGCCTCCCCACCGGCGAGCGTGCCGGCGGAACGGTTCAGGGACAGGTAGTCGAGGCCGACGTCCAGCAGGAAGGCGAGCCGTGCGTCGATCTCCTTGAGGACCCGCCCGGCGATGGCCTGCTCCCGCTCGCTGAGCTCGACGCCGCGCAGGAATGCCGCGCACTCCCCGATCGACATCCCGGAGACCTCGGCGATGGAGCGGCCGCCGAGCGTGACGGCCAGCGACTCCGGTTTGAGCCGGGCGCCCCGGCACGCCGGGCAGGGCACGTCGCGCATGTAGCCCTCGTAGCGCTCGCGGCTGCTGTCGGACTCGGCGTCCGAGTGGCGGCGGCGCAGGAAGGCCATCACGCCTTCGAAGGACGTGTAGTAGGAGCGCTTGCGGCCGTAGCGGTTCGTGTAGCCGACGTGGATCTCGGTCTCGCCGCTGCCGTGCAGGATCGCCTTGCGGGCGCGCTCCGGCAGCCCCTCCCACGGGGTGTCCATCCGAAAGCTGAGGTCCTCGCTGAGCGCCGTCAGCAGCCGCTCGAAGTACTCCTTGTTGTGCCCGCCGGCCCACGGTTGGATCGCGCCCTCGGCGAGCGAGAGCGTCGGGTCGGGCACGACGAGGTCGGGGTCAACCTCCTTGCGGGTTCCCAGACCCGAACACTCCTGGCAGGCCCCGAAGGGCGAGTTGAACGAGAACGACCTCGGCTCCATCTCCTCGAAGGAGAGGTCGTCGTACATGCAGGCCAGGTGCTCGGAGTACATCCGCTCCCGGTCGGGGTCGGCCGGATCCCGGTCGACGAAGTCGAGCAGCACCAGGCCGCTGCCGAGCTTGAGCGCCGTCTCGATCGAGTCGGTGAGGCGGCGCTTGGCCGACTCCTTCACCGCGAGCCGGTCGACCACGACCTCGATCGTGTGCTTGCGCTGCTTCTCGAGCTTGGGGCGCTCGGTGAGAGCGACGACGGTGCCGTCCACCCGGACCCGGGCGAAGCCGGAGCTCTGCAGCTCGGCGAAGAGGTCGGCGTACTCGCCCTTGCGGCCACGGACGACCGGCGCCAGGACCTGGAAGCGGGTGCCCTCGGGGAGCTCCAGGAGCCGGTCGACGATCTGCTGCGGGGTCTGCCGGGCGATCGGGCGGCCGCACTTCGGGCAGTGCGGGTGGCCGACCCGCGCATACAGCAGCCGCAGGTAGTCGTAGACCTCGGTGATCGTGCCCACCGTCGAGCGCGGGTTGCGCGAGGTCGACTTCTGGTCGATCGAGACCGCGGGTGACAGGCCCTCGATGAAGTCGACGTCCGGCTTGTCCATCTGGCCGAGGAACTGGCGGGCGTAGGCCGAAAGCGACTCGACGTACCGGCGCTGCCCCTCGGCGAAGATCGTGTCGAAGGCGAGGCTCGACTTGCCCGAGCCCGACAGCCCGGTGAAGACCACCAGGCCGTCCCTGGGCAGGTCGAGATCGACGTCACGAAGGTTGTGCTCACGTGCTCCGCGGACGACAAGACGGTCAGCCATCGTCAGGTCCCTCGTGGTCTTCGGTCGGGTGTGGGTGACAGTCGGATACAGGTGACAGTCAGGTTTGGGTGACATCAGGTTTGGGTGACATCAGGTGTGGGTGACAACTGTCGCGGCCTGCGGCAGGCATGCTACGGACGGATTTGCGGCCCGTTACGCGGCCCCGCGGGCAGGCGCCGCGCCCCGGGCCCGGCTCCGCAGCGGCACCGGATCAAACGCGCGTTCGAACACGACCGACGCTACACGCCCGGGCCGACATGCCCGCACCGGCGGTGCCCGGCTCCGCGCAGGGGAACCCCGCGGGCCACATCCTTGTTCCGTCGAGGGCACACGGCGGTCACGCCGATCAGAATGGATGCGCTCCGCGGATCATTCCACGTCACCCGGCCGCCATCACGGCGGTCCGGCCACGGACGGATCCGCGCGGACCAGTCCACGGAGAGATCGAGGAGAACCGTGATGAACATCGGCGCCGGATACACGGGCGAGGTCACCGTCGGCGGGCCGGCGGACACCCGCGAGCTCCCGGACCTCACGATCACCAAGGTGGCGGTCGGCCCGTTCGACAACAACTGCTATCTCCTGCGCTGCGCCGCGACCGGCGAGCAGCTGCTCGTCGACGCGGCGAACGAGACCGACACGCTGCTACGCCTCGTCGGCGACAGCGGGTTGGCCACCGTGGTGACGACCCACCGGCACGCCGACCACGTCCAGGCGCTCGAGGAGGTCGTCGCCGCGACCGGGGCCCGCACCGTGGCGCACCCGCTCGACGCGCCCGCCATCCCGGTCCCGACGATGGACCCGGTCGTCGACGGCGACGAGGTGCACGTCGGCGAGGTCACGCTGCGGGTCGTGCACCTCGTCGGGCACACGCCCGGCTCCGTGGCCCTGCTCTACGACCAGGACGGCGACGCCCCGCACCTGTTCACCGGCGACTGTCTGTTCCCCGGCGGCCCAGGGAACACCTTCGGGGACGCCGCCGCCTTCGCCACCCTGATGGACGGCCTCGAGGCCAAGGTGTTCGGTCCGCTGCCCGACCGGACATGGATCTACCCGGGCCACGGAAAGGACACAACACTCGGCGCCGAGCGCCCGCACCTGGCCGAGTGGCGCTCCCGCGGCTGGTGAGACGGCGATCAGCCGCACCCTGCCCGGCGGTCGGCTGTACCTGACAGTCGGCTGTACCTGACGGTCAGCGGTACCCGGCGGTCACCTGTGGCGACTGGTCCGCGCGGGACACCCGGGGCGCCCGGGGCGCCGGCACCTGCCCGGGCGCGGCGGTGTCCATCCGGCCCAGGTCACGGCGGGTGGCGACCGGAACGGCCCGCCAGCGGGACCGGGTGGCGGGCTCCCAGCGAGGCTGGACCAGTCCCGTCGCGACGCCGGACAGGATCCTCGACGCGCGCAGCGCGTCGTGGATCCGGCCGGTCGCGAGCTTGCGCAGCGCCAGCGCCGCCAGCTGCGCCACGTGGACGGCGAGCCAGCCCCGCCCGAGCGTGTCGCCGTGGCGCCGCGCGTAGATGGCGGCCGAACGGCCGAGTTCGGCGTACATCAGGCCCGCGCGGCCGACGGTCCCGCCGCCGACGTGGGTGACATGGCAGCAGTCGTCGATCCACGCGATGCGGCCACCGGACGCGTGCAGCCGGGCGAAAAGGTCCGTTTCCTCGTAGTACATCCAGTAGGACGGGTCGAAACCGCCCATCCGGAGGAACGCCTGGGTACGGATCGCGAAGAACGCCCCGACGGGATAGCAGAGCTCGGGCCAGCGTTCCACCGCGGCGACCTCACCGCGCACCGCCGTGTACGCATTCGTACGGATACTCGGAAGCACCGCCGCGCTCCGGCCGGAGAGGCCGGTCTCGGCCCGCACCGGGAAACCCACCACGTCCGCGTCGGCGGGTATCGAGCCGAGGATATCGGGAAGCAGGTCCCTGGTCCGCTCAGGCATGGTCACGTCGCTGTTCACGACGAGCAGCCACTCGGGCGGGGACGCGGGCCGCGGTTCCTGCGCCGGGCCGGGCCGCAGCGCACGGAGCACGGCGATGTTCACAGCCGTGCCATATCCGACATTCCCGTGCCCCTCGTACAGCTCAACGCCCGCGGGCAGGTCTTCGTGCACCGTGCCGGGCCGGTTCTCGACCAGCGCGACCCGGCAGCCGGTAGCCCCGGCCAGGGTCGCCAGAAGACAGTGGAGCTGGGGTGATCCACCATAGGAGACAACAACGGCCAGAAGGTTGTGCATAGTCCGCCTTGAAGGAGAAACAGAGGGATTCGGGAAGCTCGGATGATCCCGGCAGCCTCAAAACACTAACGTGAGCGCCACACTGTCGCCCACATGACAATCGGCGCGTCGCCGAGTCATAAATTCGTATTAATAATAGGTAGCTCTCGCCGGCCGGTACGCCGCCGCCGGACCATGTCCGAGCGGGGCGGCCGGCGCTCCGCCCTGAAGCGTGTTGCGCCAGCAGCGCATGGGCTGGCTCAGCCGACTCGCTTCGATGGTCCGCGGACCCGGGCCGGGTCGACCTCGCCCCGGATCGGGTGATCGGCGGGCAACGGAGACATCGCCGTGGCACCGTGTTTGCCATGGTCCGCGCCCTGCTGCCGCCGGTGGCCCTCACCGAGAAGCAGGCCGCGGCAGTGATGGCGGCGCTGGCCGCGCTCCAGGACGGCCCGTTCGCCGCCGACGCCGCCGACGCGCTGGGCGCCGTCCTCGACGCGCTGGGCGTGACCGGCACGGCCGCCCGCGAGGAGCTCACCGAAAAGGCACGGCGGATCGGCACGGACCCGGTCCGCGCCCTGCGGGGGCCGGTGGCCACCGTTGTCGAGGCGGCTCTGCTCGACGGAGTCGTCATCACGATCGACTACGTCGACGCCGCCGGCGCGGTCAGCGAGGGACGTCCGGTGGAGCCCCGGCTGATCGGTTTCACCGGAGGCCACTGGTACCTGTTCGCGTGGTGCCTGCGCCGGAGCGGCCCACGCTGCTTCCGGTGGGACCGGATCACGCGCGCGGAGGCGACGCGGACCCCGGTCCAGGAACGCGACACGATCGCGGTTTTCGGGATCCCGCCCACCGGGACCCACCCCGCGCCCGCCCGTCGACCCGCCTGAACCAGGTCCGCCTCGCCGGCGGCGGCTAGCGTCCCGAGTCCGCCGCGTTGGCCGCCGGTGCGTCGGCCCGGGTGTCCGTGCCGGTCACCAGATGACCGCCATCGCCGGCCCCGCTGACTCCGACGGCCCCACTGAGCCCGCCGACCCCACTGAGCCCGCCGGCCTCGCTGGACCCGCTGAGGCCGCCGACCCCACCCTCGTGGCCGTCCTGGCCGCCGTCGCCGTTCTCGGCGGGCGGCTCCGTCGTCAGCGACCAGACGATCGCCCCGGCCAGCACGACCGCGATCACCGTGAGGGACAGCCAGATCGGCATGTGCCAGACGTCGGTGAGCAGCATCTTCACCCCGATGAAGGCAAGGATCGCGGCGAGCCCGGTCGCCAGGTGGTGGAACTTCTCCATCAGCCCGGAGAGGAGGAAGAACAGCGACCGCAGGCCGAGGATGGCCAGCGCGTTGGCGGTGTAGACGAGGAAGGTCTCGTTCGTCACGCCGAGCGCCGCGGGCACCGAGTCGAAGGCGAACAGAACGTCCGCGGTCTCGACCGCCACCAGCACGGCGAGCAGCGGCGTGGCGATCAGCTTGCCCGCGCGCCGCAGGACGAAGTGCTGCCCCTCGTAGGCGTCGGTCACCGGGATCACCCGGCGCAACAGCCGGACGGCCCTGCTCTGCCCGGGGTCCATGTCGACGCCGTCGTCGCGGACCATCTTGAACGCCGTGTACAGCAGGAAGGCGCCGAAGATGTAGATCACGAAGCTGAAGTTCTCGAGCAGCGCGATGCCGGCCGCGATGAACAGGAAGCGCAGCACCAGAGCGCCCAGCACGCCGTAGAACAGCACGCGGTGCTGGTACTCCCGCGGGACCTTGAAGTACGAGAAGATCAGCGCGAAGACGAACAGGTTGTCGACCGAGAGGCTCTTCTCGAGCAGGTAGGCCGCCGCGTACTCGCCGGCCGCGCCGGGGCCCTGCCAAGCCCAGAGGACGAAGGCGAAGGCCACACCGAGCGACACCCAGCCGACGCTCCACCACGCGGCCTCCTTGAAGCCGATGACGTGCGCTCTGCGGTGCGCGAGCAGGTCGATGGCGAGCAACAGGAGCAGGCCGCCAATGAAGGCGGCCCAGGCCCAGGCGGGCACATCCACGGAATCTCCTTCGGGTGGTACGGGGGGGCGCGGCCGGTGGCCGCGGTCACCGGCGGGGCTCACGGGCCCCGCCGGGAATGCTGTGCTCTGGTCCGCCGGGCGCCGTTGCCAGCAGCGTGACCAGAGCGGGTTCAGGACGGGCCGCCGAGCCCGCGCCGCGCGGGCCGCTCAGGCCCGGCGGCGGTGGGGACGTCCGCCGGGAACCCGGCGGGACCGGGCTCTCGGCGCGACCGGTGAGCTCACCGGCGACGGCGGCCGAAGCTGGCCGGGGTGACCACCCGGCCGTGCAGCGGCGCGGTCTCCAGCGCCCGGGCCAGTTCGCCCGGGCCCACGGTGCCCACCATCCCGGGCAGGCCGTCCGGGCCGTCAGCGACGACGACGATCACGCCCGCGGCGGGCCGGTGCGCCAGCCGCGACGCGACCACGGCGAGCGGCTCCTCCGGACGGGCGGTGGCGACCCGGTCCAGCGGGATGGTCACCCGGGCCACCCGGGCCAGGTCGCGGTCGTCCGCGGGCACCGCGGCCAGATCACGCAGCAGGGTGACGCCGATCAGCGGCCCGGCGAAGTCCCGGACCCCGAACACCGAGGCGCGGGACGGGAGCACGGTCTCGTCCAGCGCGGCGGCGACCGTCTTCCAGGACGGCAGCGCCTCCGGGGCGGGGATCATCACGTCACGGACGAAGACCCCGCGCAGCGCGGCGGAGGTGCGCTCCTGCGTCTGCGCGAGCCGGGACGTCCCGAGCGCGAGCCAGCCGAGGAGGATCGCCCACAGGCCGACCAGCCCGACCAGGAAGGTGGCCGCCGCACCGAAGACGATCAGGGTCCACCCGGTGATGACACCCGCGCGGGCCACGGCCGCACCCGCGGCCGCCTCGTCACCGGTGCGGCGCAGGACCCGGGCGGCGAGGATCCGCCCGCCGGCGCTGCGCGGTGCGGGCAGCAGGTCGACGACGGTGATGAGCAGGGCGAACGTGCCGACCCAGAGCGCCAGCTCGCCGACCAGGGCGAGCGTTCCGCCGGGGGCGAGCGCGCCGGCGGCGACCAGCACCATCCCGGCGAGGGCCGTCACCGTCAGGCCCGCACGGGCGACGGCGGCGTCGGCGAGTGCGTCACCGCTGGCCGGGGCGAGCGGGTCACCGGAACCGGCCGGGCCGGTACCGCCCAACGGGGCGCTACCGCCCAACGGGCCGGTACCGCTCAGCGGGCTGCCGTCGCCCCGGTCCGTCGAGCGGTCGCGTGCGGGTGCGAGGCCCAGCCGGCTCCCGAAGGCGCCGAGGGTGATCCCGGTGACCGTGATCCCGGCCCTGCGCGCGGCGGCGGCCCGGGCCAGGTCGGCCCCGAGCAGGATCGCGACGAGCAGACCCGCGCCGAGCACGCCCCCGCTGAAGTAGGCGAAGCCCGGACGGCCCGGCACGGTGGCGGGGAGGGTTAGCGCGCCGAGCAGCACCGTCACGACCGCCACGGACACGAACAGGCCTGGGCGCACCGCGATCGGCGGCAGCGCCGTGGGGCGGGAGCCGTCCTTCGTGGACATGTCTCGGGTAGATCCTTTGCCTTTCACCGTCAGTCACTTCCGTCGGGGGCTTCGTGTTGCCGTGGTGGCACCTGGACGGGGCGATGATCGCGGCGCCGGGCGGCCGACGGGCGGTGCGGGGATCGTCCCCGCGAGGGGCCGGATCCGCTCCGCGTCGGCCTGCCGTGGGCGCCCCGCAGGGCCCCGTACCAGGCTCAACGCTCAGCCTGCCCTTCGGTGTCCCGGCAGACACCGTCCGGAGTCCGCGACTTTGTCTACGATTTCCTTGCCGATACTCGGCAGCCGAGCGGGGGGAGATCATGAGGTGACGAAACGGGATCAAACACCCAGGCCGGTCTTCCCGGACGACGACCAGCCAGCCGGGCTGCCCGGTACCAGCCTCACCCGGCTCCCCCGGGCCGCCGTGCTCGCGGCGGCCGACGCCCGCCTGCACGCCGGCCTGCTGGGCAACTATCTGGAGGTGCTCGCCTCCGCGGCCGACAGCGGCCGGCGGCTGTCCCGCGCCGAGCTCGACGTCTTCCGGGCGCTCGGCCAGGCCGCCGCCGAGTCCGGCGCCTCGCTGCCGGCGCTCGTCGACCTCTACCTCTCCGCGACCTGGCGGATCTGGCCGTCGCTGCCCGTCGTCCGCCAGGCCGACCGGGACGCGCGCGACCTGGGACGGACGCTGCCGGCGGTCCTGGACGGGCGGGTGCCGGCCGTCGCCCACGCCGAGCACTCCCAGCACACCGAGGACGGCGGTGATCCCACCGATCTCAGCGGGCTGACCGTCGGGGCGGTCTCTCGAACCCGCGCGGCGGCGTCGGCCGTCCTGCGGGCCAGCGACGACGCGGTCGCGGCGGTGTGCGAGGGCTACGAACGGGCCCGCGCGGCGCGGGCGCGCTCGGAGGAGGCGATGCGCCGCGAGCTGGTGGACGACCTGCTCACCGGCACCTCCGAGCTCGGGCCGCTGCTCGAGCGGGCGGCTGCCTTCGGGCTCCGGCTGGAGGCGCCGCACGTCGTCCTCATCGCGGCGGGCGGGCGGCGCTTCCTGGACGGGCGGGCGGTCGTGCGCGGAATCGAGGAGGCGCTGCGCGCGCAGTGCGCCACGGAGCCCCTCGTCGCGACCAAGGACGGGCTGCTCGTCTGCGTCGTCCCGCAGGAGACCGACCTGATCCTGCCCGTCCCGCCCACGGCGGCGATCACGCCGGACGACGGCGCCGCACCGGACCGCCGCCCCGCCGCCGGCCCGACGGCCGGGTCGGCCAGGGCCGGGGTGACCAGCGTGAGCGATCCCGCGTCGGGACGCCACCATCCTGTGCATCACCCCGTGCACGCCCGGCCGGACGGCGGCTCCGGGCACCCGAGGGCCGACCGGCCGACCCTCGACCGGGAGATCGCACGCCCACGGGCCACGGCGCCGCGGGGCCGGCGCCGGATGGACCCGCCCGGCCCGGGCGACGCCGGGTTCGCGCCGCTGCCGGCGTTCTCCCCCGCGGACGCGGCGCCGTCCACCGCCATCAGGGCGGTCACCGGGCGGCTGGGGGTGGAACCGGAGCTCGTGTGGCGGCTCGGGGTCAGCCGGCCCCGCAGCGGCGTCGCCGGCGTGCGCATCGGCTATGAGGAGGCCCGCAACGCCGTCGAGCTGGCCGGGCGGATGCGGCTGGACGGGCAGGTCGTGCACGCCGACGACCTGCTCATCTACAAGGTGCTGCTCCGCGACCGGGAACCGCTGGAGGAGCTCGTCGAGGCGGTGCTCAGCCCGCTGCGGGCGGCGCGGGGCGGCGCTGGGCCGCTGATCGAGACGCTCGACGCCTACTTCGCGACCGGCGGCGTGGCGCTCGCGGCAGCCCGCCGGTTACACCTGTCGGTGCGCGCGCTCACCTACCGGCTCGACCGCATCCACGCCCTGACCAGGCATGACCCGACCTCTCCGACGGACCGGTACGTCCTGCAGACCGCGGTGCTCGGCGCCCGGCTGCTCGGCTGGGAGGGCACCTCGCGCTGAGGGACACCGCCGCGTGGGGCCGCCGGGTGCCACCGCCGAGGTGGCCGGGAACCGCCGCCGGGAAACTGTCGGAGGCGTGTGGTGTTCTGGAACTCGTGAGCACAACGTTCGAACGCCCCACCACGGACTTCCAGCGCTCGGCCGCGCCGTTCGAGGTCGTCTCGGATTTCGCCCCCTCAGGCGACCAGCCGGCGGCGATCGAGGAGCTGGCCCGCCGCGTGCGGGCCGGCGAGAAGGACGTCGTGCTCCTGGGCGCGACGGGCACCGGCAAGTCGGCCACCACCGCCTGGCTCGTGGAACGCCTGCAGCGCCCGACCCTGGTGATGGCGCCCAACAAGACACTGGCCGCCCAGCTCGCGAACGAGTTCCGTGAGCTGCTGCCGAACAACGCCGTCGAGTACTTCGTCTCCTACTACGACTACTACCAGCCCGAGGCGTACATCGCGCAGACCGACACCTACATCGAGAAGGACTCCTCCATCAACGAGGAGGTCGAGCGGCTGCGCCACTCGGCGACGATGAACCTCCTCACCCGGCGTGATGTGGTCGTCGTCGCCAGCGTGAGCTGCATCTACGGTCTGGGCACCCCCCAGGAGTACATCGACCGGATGGTCCGGCTGCGCGTCGGCGACGAGATCGAGCGCGACCGCCTGCTGCGCCGCTTCGTCGACGTCCAGTACGCCCGCAACGACCTCGCCTTCACCCGCGGAACGTTCCGCGTGCGCGGCGACACCGTCGAGGTGTTCCCGGTCTACGAGGAGCTCGCGGTCCGGATCGAGATGTTCGGCGACGAGATCGAGCGCCTGACCTACCTGCACCCGCTCACCGGGGAGATCGTCCGGGAGTCCCAGGAGGTCTTCGTCTTCCCCGCCACCCACTACGTCGCCGGGCCGGAGCGGATGGAGCGGGCGATCGCCGGCATCGAGGCGGAGCTCACCGACCGGCTGGCCGAGCTGGAGGGCCAGGGCAAGCTGCTGGAGGCGCAGCGGCTGCGGATGCGCACCACGTACGACATCGAGATGATGCGCCAGGTCGGCTTCTGCTCCGGCATCGAGAACTACTCCCGGCACATCGACGGCCGGGCCGCCGGCACGGCCCCGCACACCCTGCTCGACTACTTCCCGGACGACTTCCTGCTGGTCATCGACGAGTCGCACGTCACCGTGCCGCAGATCGGCGGCATGTACGAGGGCGACATGTCCCGCAAGCGGAACCTGGTCGACCACGGCTTCCGGCTGCCGAGCGCCATCGACAACCGGCCGCTGCGCTGGGAGGAGTTCCTGGAGCGCATCGGCCAGACGGTGTACCTCTCGGCGACCCCGGGCCCCTACGAGCTGGGGCGCGGGGACGGCGTCGTCGAACAGATCATCCGGCCGACCGGCCTGCTCGACCCGGAGATCGTGCTGAAGCCGACCAAGGGCCAGATCGACGATCTCGTGCACGAGATCCGGATCCGCGCGGAACGCGACGAGCGGATCCTGGTCACCACGCTGACCAAGAAGATGTCCGAGGATCTCACCGACTACCTGCTCGAGCTCGGCATCCGGGTGCGCTACCTGCACAGCGAGGTCGACACCCTGCGCCGGGTCGAGCTGCTGACCGAGCTGCGCCGCGGCGAGTTCGACGTGCTCGTCGGCATCAACCTGCTCCGCGAGGGCCTCGACCTGCCCGAGGTGTCGCTGGTGGCCATCCTCGACGCCGACAAGGAGGGCTTCCTGCGCTCGGACAAGTCCCTGATCCAGACCATCGGCCGGGCCGCCCGCAACGTCTCCGGCCAGGTCCACATGTACGCGGACAAGATCACTCCGTCGATGAGCAAGGCCATCGAGGAGACGAACCGGCGCCGGGAGAAGCAGATCGCCTACAACACCGAGCGCGGTCTCGACCCGCAGCCGCTACGCAAGAAGGTCGTCGACATTCTCGAGGACATGGTCCGCGAGTCGGCGGGCGAGGAGATGATCGGTGGCGGTGGCCGGGCGCAGTCCCGTGGCAAGGCCCCGGTACCCGGGATGAAGTCGAAGGCGGGGGACGCGGTCGGCCGGTACGCGGCGGAGCTCGCCGGCATGCCGCGCCATGAGCTCGCCCAGCTCATCCGCCAGCTCGACGACCAGATGCACGAGGCCGCCAAGGAACTGCAGTTCGAGCTGGCGGCCCGGCTGCGCGACGAGGTCAACGAGCTGAAGAAGGAGCTGCGCGGGATGGACGCCGCGAACGTCCGGTAGCCGCGCGAACGCCCGGCGCCGAAACCGGGCCGGGGGCCGGGCCACCGGCGGAACCCGGGCGCCTGGCCGGGCCGGGGTCAGGCCGCGCGGCGGGCGTGTACCTCGAGGCGGACGTAGTCGACGGCGGGCCGGGGCAGCCGCTCGGCGACCGCCCGGACGAAGGCCGCGCGCTCGTCGGCGCCCAGCCTGACCAGGTGCGCGCCGAGCACGACCGTCTCCAGGTAGTCGTGCAACGCAGCCGGACCGTCGAACTGGGCGGTCTCGGCGCGCAGCCGGGCCTCGATGTCGACGAAGCCGGCCGCGGCGAGACGCCGCTCCGTCTCAGCCGGCGCCGCGAAGTTCCACACCTGCGGAACCTCTCCGAGCACCGCCGCCAGGGCCGCCTGGACGGAGGCGATGTTGCCGTGGCCGCCGCAGTCGACCGAGAGCCGGCCCCCCGGCCGCAGGATCGCCGCGAGGTTGTCGAACACCCGCTGGTGATCGGCTATCCAGTGCAGGACGGCCACGCTCAGCACGGCGTCGACCGGCTCGGCGATCGGCAGCGGGTCGAGCAGGTCCGCCGCGAGAATGGTGAGCCGTCCGGTCTCAGGCAGCCGTGCGCGGAGCTGGTCGAGCATGCTCGCCGATGCGTCGACGGCGATGACCCGGCCGCGCGGGAGCGCCTCGAGCAGCGCCGCGGTGTCCCGCCCGGTGCCGCAGCCGGCGTCCAGCACGGTCTCGCTGCCGGTCAGCGCGAGCCGGGCGAGCGTGCGCTGTCCCCACAGCTCGTGCGGCAGCCGCAGCCGGCCGTAGGCGGCCGCGTCCCACTCCCAGGCCACGGCGCGCTCAGGAGCCGGGGCGGGCGGAGGGCTCGGCCAGCCCGGCGTCACGCCGGCGCAGCAGCTCCTCCCACACCTCGCCCACGCGTTTCCGCAGGTCGTCGAGCGACCCGCTGTTGTCGACCAGGATGTCGGCGACCGCCCGCCGCTGCTCGTCGGTGGCCTGGGCGGCCATCCGGGCCTCGGCCTGGTCGCGGGCGAGACCTCGCCGGGCGAGCCGCTCCAGACGCAGCTCGCGTGGTGTCTCGACGACCACGATCGCGTCGTAGCCGGGGCGCGGTCCGCCCTCGACCAGCAGCGGGATGTCGTGGATCACGACGGCGTCCGGCGGCGCGGACGCGATCCGGGCCGCCATCTCCGCCCGGATCAGCGGATGGGTGATCGACTCGAGCCGCCGCCGGCTCGCCTCGTCGGCGAACACCACGCGCCCCAGCGCCTCCCGGTCGAGGGCGCCGTCCGCCAGCAGCACGGACGGCCCGAACGCCTCGGCGACGGCGGCGAGGCCGGGCGTCCCGGGGGCGACTACCTCGCGGGCGATCCGGTCGGCGTCCACCAGATGGGCGCCGTGTTCCACCAGGAGTTCCGACACTGCGCTCTTGCCCGACCCGATTCCGCCCGTGAGGCCCACAATCAGCACCAGCCGAGTCTGCCAGGAGCCCCCCGTGCCCGCGACGGGTCCGCGCGGCGCCGGGCCGGCCGCGCGGGTTGGCACACTGGACGGGTGGCGCCCACCCGCAGCGAGCCCGGCCGTGCCGGGCCTGACCGCGCCGGGCCTGACCGCGTCAGGCCCGGCCGGGCAGAGTGGACGCGGGCGGCGATTGCCCGGGGCTGGCCGGCGCTGCTCACCGGCAGCCTGCTCGCCGCCGGCACGGTGGGCCTGGTGCTGCTGCCCACGCTCGCGAGTTCCGCTCCCCTGCTACTCATCGCGCTGCGGCCGACGGTCTCCGTCCTCATACTGGTCGGCGGCGACGTCGCGTTCCTGCCCGCACTGCTGATCGCCACGGTGCTCCGGACCCTGCTCGACCTCGGGTACTTCGGCCTGGCCCGCTACAACGTCCGGTCGCTCCTGCTGCGCCGGGTCGGCACCAGCCGGCTGGTCACCGTCCTGTCGCGGCACGGCGCGCAGCGGGGCCTGCTGTGGTTCTGCCTGATCAACACGAACGTGGCCGTCGACGCGGCGCTGGGCACCGGGTCGGTGTCGATGCGCCGGTTCCTGCGGTTCCTCGTCCCCGGTTCGATGACCTCCTCGGCGCTCTACCTGTCGGCGGGCAGCGCCCTCGGGCCGTGGACCAGCGACCTGGTCCGCTGGCTCGACAACCACGCGAGCCTGCTCATCATCGGCGGCATCGCGCTGGCCTGCGCCCACGCCGCGGTGGTCATGGTGACCCGCCGGGTGCGCGCCGGGCGACGTCCGGCCCCGGCCACCAGCCCGCCGGTCAGCAGCCCGCCGGTGAGCGTCGAGGACGTCCACTAGAAAAGGCCGGACAGGCACGAGGGACGGTTCGGCGACGGCGTATATCCGCGCCGATTTTCTCATTTTCTCCGGCGCCGGACGGATTTCCCGCGAGCACCACCTGAGCGGCGTCCGGGCGCGAATTTCCTCGCTGTGATCTAACACGGTTTTTACAGGCCGGACGACCATCCCGGGCGTAAGACGTCGTGACTGCCCGAGAACCCCGCGGCCTGTCGCGTGCCGGATCGGAGAGGTGGATCGTCCTGGTGTTTCGTTCGAAGTTGATCGGCACGGCGCTCGCGACGGCGGCGCTGGTGAGCGCCTGTGGCGCAGGAGGATCCACCCAGAGCGGAACGGCGACCTGGACCTGCGCGCCGGGTGTCACTGACGACGAGATCACGGTCGGCGTCCTCTACCCGGACAGCGGCGCGATGTCGGCCCAGTACACCGGATACCGCTCCGGTGTCGAGGCCCGCATGGCGGAGCAGAATGCCGCCGGCGGGGTCGGCGGCCGCCGGATCACGACGATCTGGCGTGATGACGAGTCCAACGCGGGCGTCAACCTGCGCGCGGCGAAGGATCTCGTGACCGCGGGCGCGTTCGCGATCCTCGAGCACACGGCGTACTCGGAACAGTCCGCGCCCTGGCTCGACCAGCAGCACATTCCAGTGGTGGGCGTGGCCGACCAGCCCCTGTGGGCGGACCACCCGAACATGTTCACGTACACGTACGTCACCGACGACACCGAGGCGACGACCACCCTGGGGCAGTTCGTCCAGTCCCGCGGCGGAACCCGGGCGGCACTGATCATCACCTCGGCGACCCGGGCTTCCCTGCTCTACGCCGAGAGCGCGCGACGCAGCCTGGCGGCGGCGGGCATCCCGGTCGTGTTCGAGGAGCCGATCGACGGCATCACCATGCCCGACGTCGTCGGGCGGATCGTCCGGACCGGAGCGGACACCCTGGTCGCGGCCACCTCGCTCGACATCTACATCGGCGCCCTGATCACCGCCGCCGAGCGGGGCCACCCGTTCGGGACGGCGGTCTCCCCCGCCGGCTACGACATGCGCGTGCTGGCCTCCGGACTGCGGCAGGCCCTGGCCGGCACCTACACGCCGCTGCCCTTCACCGCGCTGGAGCGGGGCCTGCCCGCCCACCGCGACTACCTGTCCGCGATGACCCGGCACGCCCCCGAGATCCAGCCGCCGAGCCAACAGAGCGCCGTCAACGGGTGGATCAGTGCCGACCTGTTCCTGCGCGGCCTGCGGACCCAGGGGCACTGCCCGACCCGCGACTCCTACATCCGCGGGCTGCGCGGAGTGACCGACTACGACGCCGGCGGCCTGCTCACCCAGAAGATCAACTTCTCGGCCGGACAGGGCCAGCTGGACCGCTGCGCCGACTTCGTCCGCGTCTCCGCGACCGGTGACGTGTTCGAGGTCGTCGAGCCGCAGCCGCGGTGCGGCGAGCTCGTCCCGGCGGCTCCGGCCGTCACCGCGGCGACGGC
Organism: Frankia sp. Mgl5; assembly: GCF_023242985.1. Taxonomy (NCBI): domain Bacteria; kingdom Bacillati; phylum Actinomycetota; class Actinomycetes; order Frankiales; family Frankiaceae; genus Frankia; species Frankia sp. Mgl5. The sequence goes on from NZ_JALKFY010000009.1 coordinate 56,293, forward strand.
CGCGGCCCAGGACGGCGCAGGCCGGTCTGGACATCTACTCACGTAGCGGCCAAGGTCGGTGGCCCCGGGTCAGATCCGCCCGGGACGGCCCATACCTGGAGGAGTCGCCGATGACCGGTCACCGACGCTGCGCGCCCTGTGCCGTGCCGCCGCACATCCTCGAGCGCATCGCCCGGAACGGGAACGACGAGCAGCGCGCCCGCGCGCTGTCCACCATGGCCCAGGACTCCTCGCACCGCAGCGTGCGGGTGCACAACGCCCTGATGCGCTCCGTGCAGCGCCCGGCGACCCCGCCGCGGCTGGCCCCGACCAGCGGCCCGCGCCGCACGATCGGCGACGCGAAGGAGTCCGAGGACCTGCCGGGCACGACCGTGCGTGCCGAGGGCGACGCCCCGGTGGCCGACGTCGCCGCGAACGAGGCGTACGACGGCCTCGGCGCCACGTTCGCGTTCTTCCTCGACGCCTACGGCCGGGACTCCGTCGATGACGACGGGATGGGCCTGCTCGCGACCGTGCACTACGGCGATCATTACGAAAATGCCTTCTGGAACGGCCGGCAGATGGTCTTCGGCGACGGTGACGGCGAGCTGTTCAACCGGTTCACGGTCTCGCTGGACATCATCGGCCACGAGCTCGCGCACGGCGTCACCGAGGACGAGGCGCAGCTGATGTACCTGAACCAGTCGGGCGCGCTGAACGAGTCGCTGAGCGACGTCTTCGGCTCGCTGGTGAAGCAGCACCTGCGCGGCCAGACCGCCGAGGAGGCCGACTGGCTGATCGGCGAGGGCCTGCTCACCGACGCCGTGCAGGGCGTGGCGCTGCGGTCGATGAAGGAGCCCGGCACGGCCTACGACGACCCGGTGCTCGGCGACGACATTCAGCCCGCGCACATGGACGGCTACGTCCGCACGACGACCGACAACGGCGGGGTGCACATCAACTCGGGCATCCCGAACAAGGCTTTCTACACGCTCGCGGTGGCCCTCGGTGGCCACGCCTGGGAGCGCGCGGGCCGGATCTGGTACGAGGCGCTGCGCGCCCCCCAGCTCCGACCGAACGCGACGTTCCGGTCGTTCGCCGCCGCCACCTCACGCCAGGCCCAGGTGCTGTTCGGGCCCGAGGAGACCCAGGCCGTGCGGGACGCCTGGGCCTCGGTCGGCGTTCCGGTCTGACGCCCCGGCCGGGCGGGGAGAATCAAAGGGTGACCGGCGACCGGAACACCGAGTCCCGCCCGGACGACGGCGGGCCCGCCGACCTGGCCGGGCGCATCCGGGTGATCCTGGAACGCTCTGGCGGGATCATCGGCCGGCCGGTCCGGCGCGGGCTCGACACCGCCCAGCTCCCGGCCGACCAGGCGGCCACGCTGCGGTCGCTGGCGGCCTCGCTCACCGCCGGGCCGAACGGTACCGCCGGGCCAGGCGGCACCGGCGGCGGCCCGGCGGGGGCGGATCGCTTCGTCTACGTGATCGAGGTGGAGTTCCAGGGCGGCCGGGTGGAGCGGACGTTCCACGAGCCGGTACCCGAAGGGGTCAGACCCCTGCTGACGTTGCTGTCACGCGCGCCGCGGCTACCCGCTCGGCCCGGATCACCACCGCCATCGTCTCCAGCAGGCGGTTCTCCGCGTCGATGAGCGCGGCGCTCGACGGCTCGTGGCTCCTGGTCACCGAGATGCCGACGACGATCGGCACCGCCGACTCCCGGGCCCAGGAGCGGCGGACCTCGTCGACCATCGCCTCGGCCCGTTCCCGCCCGCCGGTCGGGACGGCCACCGCGAACCGGCTGTCCGACCAGCGGGCGAGATACGCGGACTCGTCGCAGACGGCCCGCAGGAGCTCGGCGAACCGCCTGGTCGACCTGTCCCGGCCCGCCTGGACGTCGAACAGGCACACCGCGGCGCCCGGCGACAGCCCCTGCAGGGTGGAGAGGAAGGCCGCCCGGCCGGTCAGCCCGGCCGTGCCGTCCGGACGGCGCTCCCGAGCCGAGGCGGCCCGCAGCCGGCCGAGGCCGTGCCCCGCCTGCCCGACCAGCAGCGCCATCGCGCGGTACAGCGACGGGTCGATCGCGGCCACCGGGGCCGGCCAGCGGGCGCACATGACGCCGAGCGCACCGCCCTCCCCCGGGATCGGGACGAGGAACGCGGAGGCCACACCGCTGGCACGGACGATGTCCAGGTTGAAGCCGGGGAAGGTCGGCGCGTCCGGGACGAACAGCGGGCTCTGTGTCCGCAGGACCTCACCGATGACCGTCTCGTCGTTCGAGCTGAACCGCTGCCCCGGCTTGATGAGGGAGGTGGCCCCGGGCGCGAGGGAAGCCCCGACGGAGCTGTAGACCGTCGAGCCGGGCGTGTCGGACATCAGGACGGTGACGACGTCGCCGCCCAGCATGTGCCGCGCGGCGTCACTGGCCAGGGACGCGGCCGCCGGGAGATCATCCGGGTAACAGAGCTGGTCCAGCGCCCGGGCGGTGTCGGTGACCACGGCGAGCAGCACGGCCTCCCGGCGGACGTCCATCATGACCGCGGCGTGCTGGGCGAGGCTCTCCAGCGCCTCGCGCTGGCCCGGGGTGAGCCGCCGCGGGATCCGGTCGCTGATCGTGACCGCGCCGATGGCGTGGCCGTCGGAGGTCCGCACCGGGACGGCTGCGATGAAACGGATCTGCCGGCCGGGGAACGCCCTGGTCCCGTGCGCGAACCGGGTGTCGAGTTTCGCGTCCGGGATCTCCAGCAGCTCGCCCGCCGCGACGGCGTGCGAGGCCACGCCGACCCGGGCCGGCACGTCCTTCAGTTCGTGGCCGTGGCGGCCCAGGTAGGTCTCCGAGTCGGCGCCGACCAGGAGCACCGACCCCACGTTGCAGCCGGTCATCGCGGCCGCGAGGGCCGCCATGTCGTCCAGGGGGTAGGTCCGCGGCCGGAACGCGATCTCGTAGCGCCGGGTCGCGGCGACCCGCGCCGCCTCGTCCGCCACCGGCGGGGCCAGGACACCGAACCGCCGCGTCTGCGACACCGTGAAGGGGGCATCCGGGCCGACGATCGGCTCGGAACGCGCCGCGTCCACCGCGTCGGCCACCGACCCGGCGCCGCCCACCGGCGCGCCGCTGCCGGCCGGCACAACACCACCAGCCGGCACAGCGCCAGCCGGCACAGCGCCATCAGCCGGCACAGCACCATCAGCCGGCAGGGCGGCAGGGGCCGCCGCACCGGCGGCGCCGGGGCGGTCGGCGGGTGCGGCCCGCTCCACCAGCAGGTCCTCGAGATGCGACGGCGGGCGCGGCCGCGAGATCGCGTCGCCCTGCAGGATGTCGCAGCCGAGCTCGGTCATCATCCGCAGCGTCCGGTCGTCCTCGACGCCCTCGCCGACGACCCGCAGGCCGAGCCGGTGGCCGAGGTCCAGCACCGAACGCACGATCGCCGCGTCCAGCAGGCTGCCGCGGACGTCCGCGACGAACCCGCGGTCGATCTTGACCTCGTCGAACGGCAGCGCCTTGAGGATCTCCATCGAGCTGTAACCGGTGCCGAAGTCGTCCAGGGCGAGCTTGACGCCCTTGCTGCGCAGCTCCCGGAGCATGGCGGCGGCCCGGCCGGGCTGGGTCACCAGGGCGCTCTCGGTGATCTCGAGGGTCAGTACGTCCGGGGGGAGCTGGTGGCGGGCCAGGCTCCCGGTCACCAGGCTGGGCAGGTCGTCCAGGACGAGCATGCGGGCGGAGAGGTTCACCGAGACGGGCACGTGCAGCCCACGGGCGGCCCACGCGGCGCACTGCCGCAGCGCCTCGTCCAGCACCCACCTCGTGACGTCGACGATGAGCGCCGAACGCTCCGCCATCGGCAGGAACGCGCCGGGCGGCAACAGCCCGCGGGTCGGATGGCTCCAGCGCACGAGAGCCTCGACGCCGACGATCTGCCCGGTCGCCGCCGCCTGGAGTGGCTGGTAGAAGACGATGAGCTCGTCCCTGGCGATGGCCGCGCGCAGCTCCGCGTACAGCGCGATCTCCCAGGAGCGCACGCCCGCGATGCCCGCGTCCCACAGCCCGACCCGCTCGCCCTCGCGCTTGGCCCGGGACAGCGCCGCGTCCGCGCAGGGCAGCAACGACCCGATCGTCTCCCCGTCGCGCGGGGCGACCGCCAGCCCGGCGCTCGCCTCGACCTCGACCTCGACGCCGTGCACGGTGAACGGCCCCTCGATCTGGCGCAGCACCGACTGGCCGAGCTCGCGCAGGTCGCTCTCCCGACTCGCCGCCGTCGACACGGACCCGCCCTGGTGCGGGCCGCCGTGTGCGGACCCGCCGCGGTCCGGATCTCCGCGGCTGGCATCACCACCGCCCAGCTCGTCGTCGTCACGCCGGTCCGCGCCGGGCGGGCCGGGGATGACGAGCGCGAACTCGTCGCTGCCGAGCCGGCCGACGAAGGACGGCCGCGGCGTCACCGTGGGAAGAGCGCGGGCCAGCTGGCGCAGCAGCTCGTCACCGGCCTCGTGCCCCAGCGCGTCGTTGACCTCCCGGAACCGGTTGATGTCGAGCAGGAGCAGGACCGCCTCGCGGTCCTTCTTGACCGCCCGTGCGATCGCCGGGTCCGCGGCGCGGGTCAGCCCGCTGCGTGCCACCAGGGACGTCAGCGGATCGGAGTAGGCCTGCTCCCCGCGCCACTGGAACAGCACGTACATCACCAGGCAGCCGCCTGCCGAGCTGACGGCCGCCGTGATCAGCAGCGCCGGCGAGCCGGCGAGAGCGGAGTTGACCGACGCCGCCAGCAGCAGTGTCAGGGCCACCCAGGCCGCCATGGCCAGGCTCCAGCCGAGCCTGAGCACACCGCAGTAGCTGGCGATCCAGGGGAACCACAGCAGGAACAGCTGGCTTTCCTCGCCGGGTATGGCGTCCGCGGCCGCGGCTCCCATCCCGGCCGCCATCGAGGCGGCGGCGAGCGCGGCCAGCCACGGCCGCCGCTCGTGGGCGGTGACGAGCCGCTGGATGAGCGCCAGGTTGACCAGTGCGATGGCCAGTGCGATCCACGTCCCGGCACGCAGCCGCCCCGGGGATCCGGGGACGGTCAGGACCAACAGGAAGAACCCCACCATCCCGACGGTGAGGACCACTAGCAGGCGGCGGCGGTCGACGACTACGGGACCGCTGGTCACGACCCGTCCCCCTCTCCCTGGCCGCGGCAGGTCCCCGGCGCTGGGCGCTGACCGGCGCCGTTGTGGCGGCCAGTGGCCGACGGGGCCCGGGCGCGCCGGACCACCCACACGGACGACAGAGACCTGACGTAGTCAGAACATAACCAAAAACCGAATGAATCTAACGTCCGCGACGATGCTTTACCAACCACATTTCGGACAGGCAGCGTAAATTCCGGACGATTCAACACCGACGACGATGACCACGGCCAGGATTGTCGACTCCATCGCCGGAAAGGCGAAAAAGAGGTGGGAAAGAGGCGGAAAGCAGGGAAGCCGGGCTCCGGTCGCCGGTGTCAGTGACCGGCTTCGTCCCAGGTCCGGCCGGCGCCGACGCTCACCTCGAGCGGCACGGACATCTCGTACGCGCCGCCCATCTCGGCTCGGACCAGCGCCTCGACCTCAGCCCGCTCGCCGGGGGCGATCTCCAGGACGAGTTCGTCGTGCACCTGCAGCAGCAGCCTGGAGCTCAGGTCACGCGAGCGCAGCGCCCGCCCCACGCCCAACATCGCGATCTTGATGATGTCGGCCGCCGATCCCTGGATGGGGGCGTTCAGCGCCATCCGCTCGGCCATCTGCCGGCGCTGGGTGTTGTCGCTGGTCAGATCGGGCAGGTAACGGCGGCGGCCCATGATGGTCTCGGTGTAACCATCACGGCGGGCCTGGTCGACGACCCCGCGCAGAAAGTCCCGAACGCCGCCGAAACGGGCGAAATAGGCGTCCATCTGCTCGCGTGCCTCATCGGGGGCGATTCCGAGTTGGCCGGCGAGCCCGAAGGCGGACAGGCCGTAGGCCAGCCCGTAGGACATCGCCTTGATACGCCGGCGCAGCTCGGGATCGACCTCGGAGACCGGCAGCCCGAACGCCTGCGCGGCCACGAAGGAATGGAGGTCCTCGCCCGACGCGAACGCCTCGATGAGGCCGGCATCACCGGACAGGTGCGCCATCAGCCGCATCTCGATCTGCGAGTAGTCGGCCGTCAGCAGTGTCTCGTACCCCTGGCCGACCACGAACGCCTGCCGGATCTGCCGGCCCTGCGGGGTGCGGATCGGGATGTTCTGCAGGTTCGGGTCGGTGGACGACAGCCGGCCGGTCGCCGCGATCATCTGGTTGAACGTGGTGTGGATCCGGCCGGCGTCGTCGATCATCGGGATGAGCGAGTCGACGACGGTCTTGAGCCGGGCGACGTCGCGGTGGTGCAGCAGCACGGGGATCAGCGGGTGGTCGGACTGGGTGGCCAGCCACGCCAGCGCGTCGGCGTCGGTCGTGTAGCCGGTCTTGATGCGCTTGGTCTTCGGGAGCGCGAGCTCGTCGAACAGGATCTGCTGGAGCTGCTTGGGTGAGCCGAGGTTGAAGGTGCGCCCGACGATGCCGTGCGCCTGCGCGGCGACGTCGGCCACCTCGCCGCCGTAGTGCTTCTGCAGCTCGAGAAGATGATCCTCGTCGGCCGCGATGCCCGCGCGCTCCATCGTCGCCAGGACGGTCACCAGCGGGAGTTCCATCTCCCGCAGCAGGCGGGCCGCGGACCTGCGCTCCAGGTCGCCGTCGAGGGCGTCGGCCAGCTCGAGCGCGGCCCGGGCGCGGATCGCGTCGGCCTCCGCCTCGTCGGCCTCGCCGGAGCCGTCGAGGGTGAGCTGGCCGTTGCTCGGGGCGTCCGACTTCAGCTCGCGGTGCAGGTAGCGCAGGGCCAGGTCGGCGAGGTCGAAGGAGCGCTGGCCGGGCAGCGCCAGGTAGGCCGCGAGCGCGGTGTCGCTGGTGACACCGGCCAGGGTGAAACCGGCCTCGGCCAGCGCCAGCATCGGGCCCTTGAGGTCGTGGCCGGCCTTCGCCCTGTCCGGGTCGGCCAACCAGTCGCCGAGGGCCGCGGAGTCGCCGGCGGTGAGCTGGGTCGGGTCGATCCAGGCGGCGGCGCCGTCGGCGGCGGCGAGGGCCACCGAGACGATCACCCCGGTGCCCCGGCCCCAGGTGCCGCGCAGGTGCAGGCCCGTGCGGCCGGCGCCGGAGGCGTGCTCGGCGAGCCACGAGGCGAGTTCGTCCGGCCCGAGCATGCTCAGCTCGATCTCGAAGCCCTCGTCGGCGGCCGGCGGCGCCACCGACAGCGCCGCGTACAGCCGCTCCCGCAGCACCCGGAACTGCAGCGTGTCGAAGAGCTGGTGGACGGCCTCGCGATCCCAGGGGTGCAGGCGCAGGTCTGCCGGCGTCAGCTCCAGCGGCACCTCACGGGCCAGCTCGGTCAGCGAACGGTTACGGATGACGTTGGACAGGTGCTCCCGCAGCGACGCGCCGGTCTTGCCGCCGATCTCGTCGGCCCGGTCGACCAGCTCGGCCAGCGAGCCGAACTGCTGGATCCACTTGGTGGCCGTCTTCTCCCCCACCCCGGGCACCGAGGGCAGGTTGTCGGACGGGTCGCCGCGCAGCGCGGCGAAGTCGGGGTACTGCGCCGGGGACAGGCCGTACTTGGCCTGCACCTCGTCGGGGGTGAAACGCGTCATGTCGCTGATGCCCTTGCGGGTCATCAGCACCGTCACCCGCTCGTTCACCAGCTGCAGCGCGTCGCGGTCGCCGGTCACGACCAGGACGTCCATCCCCTCCGCGGACGCCTGGGTGGCGAGGGTGGCGATCACGTCGTCGGCCTCGTACCCGGCGGCGCTCACCCCTGGCACCGCCAGCGCGTCGCAGACCTGGTGGATCAGCGCGACCTGGCCGACGAAGTCCGCCGGCGTCTCCGAGCGACCGGCCTTGTACTCGGCGTACTGCGTGTGCCGGAACGTCGGGGTGGGCAGATCCCACGCGACGGCGACGTGTGTGGGCGTCTCGTCGCGCAGAACGTTGATCAGCATCGAGGTGAAGCCGTAGACGGCGTTCGTCGGCTGGCCGGTGGTGGTCGAGAAGTTCTCCACCGGAAGCGCGAAGAAGGCGCGGTAGGCCAGCGAGTGCCCGTCGAGCAGCAGCAGCCGCGGACGGCCCGCGGACGTCGACGGGACGCCGGACGCCGACGAACCGCGGGACGGGGACGAGGTAGTCGCAGGCACGCGGCGAGTCTAGGCCGTGGGTACGACAGGTCCGCGCATGTCCGGCGGAGGGCCAGGAGGAGATACAACCGGGACGCGCCACGAGCCCTACGCCGAGCTGTTCGTGGTGGTCGCGGTTTGTCGGAGTTCCGAGGTTCCGCGGAACTCCGTGATCGGCCGTGGCCCGCGGCGGCCGCGCGGTCGAGCCGGCGGCGTGCGCAGGCCCTGCACCGCCCTGGCCAGCCCCAGCCCCGTGCCTGCGCCGGACGCCGACCGCGCCCGATGACCAATGAGGAATTGAACTAATGTGCTCGACGTGTCCAGAACGGCGACGAGTACGGACGATCAGATCAACATGCTCAATGAGCTCAACGAGCACCGCGGTGAGCTCGGCGAACGTCTGGGGATCGTGCTGACGGAGGCGAGCGCGCAGCGCGTGGTCGCCACGATGCCGGTCGCCGGGAACCGCCAGCCCTACGGCCTGCTGCACGGCGGTGCCTCGGTGGCGCTCGCGGAGACCGTCGGCTCGGTCGCCTCGATGCTCTCGGCCGGGGCCGACCGGGTCGCCGTCGGGATCGAGATCAACGCCACCCACCACCGCGCGGTCACCGACGGCGTCGTGACGGCGGTCGCGACTCAGGTGCACGGGGGGTCGACGCTGGCCACCTACGACATCCGGGTCACTGACGAGGCCGGCCGGGCGGTGTGCACCTGCCGGCTGACCTGCATGCTGCGCGACCGCCCACCGGCCGGCGGGAAGGTCCCGGCGCCGGGATCGGGCGACGCGGACCGCAAGCCGTGACCGGTACGCGGTGAACGGCGCGCGCAGCCGCCCTGCTACCGTCGACTGCAGGTGGACGCCCGGGGCGGACGAGTAGAAAACGCCGGGCACGGGGAAGGTTCGGACGGCACCAAAGTCCACCCCGGGCATTCGCCAAAGCGCCGGTCACAGGCCCCGCGAGCCACATCCCCGGCACTGGTGCCACTTCGGTGCCACGGCGTCGGAATCTAGGGTGCCACGGCGTCGGAATCGCTCGGGCTGCCCAGGTAGGCGTCGCGCACCCGGGGGTCGCGGGCCAGCTCGTCAGCACTGCCCGCGAGTGCCACCTGGCCGGTGTCCAGGACGTAGCCCCGGTGCGCGATCCGCAGCGCCGCCGCCGCGTTCTGCTCCACCAGCAGGACGGTCACCCCGTCCGCGTTGATCTCCTCGATCACTTCGAAGATCGTCGCAACCAGTTTCGGGGCCAGCCCGAGAGAGGGCTCGTCCAGCAGGACCAGCCGGGGCCGGGCCATCAGCGCCCGCCCGATCGCCAGCATCTGCTGCTCCCCGCCGGAGAGCGTGCCCGCGGGCTGGCGGTCCCGCTCGGCGAGGCGTGGGAACAGCGCGTGCACGCGGTCGAGGCCACGGCGGACGTCCCGGCGGGCTTCTCGGCGGGTGTCGCGGCCGGCACGGCTCCAGGCCCGGCGACGGTCGGTGTAGGCGCCCATCGCGAGGTTCTCGGCCACCGTCATCGCCGGGAAGATCCGCCGTCCCTCGGGCACGTGGCTGATGCCGAGCGCGGCTACCCGGTGCACCGGCAGCCCCGGTGAGTCCCGCGTGCCGTCGGACCAGGCACCGGCGCCGCCGTTCCCACTGGTACCGCCGTTCCCGCTGGTACCGCCGCCGGTGCCAGCGCCGCCGAGCCCGGTGCCGCTGCCGGGGCCAGCCAGGCGGGTGCCGTCGAACCAGACCGAGCCGCGAGTGGGCGGGAGGAGTCCGGAGATCATCCGCAGGGTGGTGGTCTTCCCGGCTCCGTTCGCGCCGAGCAGGGCCACCACCTCGCCCGGGTCCACCCGCAGCGAGATCCCCCGCAGCGCGGTGACGGCTCCGTAGGACACCTCGGCGTCTCGCACGTCCAACAGCGGCCGCTCGGGGACGGTCAGGTCGACCAACGTCCCGGCCGGAATCGTGCTCCTGAACGCCGAGACGCTCCCGACCCGCGGCGCGCTCCCGACCCGCGAGGCACTCCCGGTCGGCGGCGTGCTGTCGACCGGCGGCGTGCTGTCGACCGGCGAGATGTTCTCCAGCGGCGCGATGTTCTCGAGTGGCGATCCGTCGAGGGGGTTCCCGTCCGGTGTCACGGCCCGTCCCGCCTCTCGTCCGGTTCGCCGAGGTAGGCCTCGACGACGGCGGGGTCGGCCCGAACCTCGTCGGGACGTCCCGCGGCGATCACCCGGCCGAAGTTGAGCACGACGATCGCGCGGGCGACCGCGGCCACCAGCCGGATGTCGTGCTCGATGAGGAGCACCGAGATCCCCCGCCCCGCGATGGCGCGGATGAGCGTGACGAGGTCCGTGCGCTCCGCGGCGGTGGCACCGGCGGCCGGCTCGTCGAGCAGAAGCAGCGAGGGGGACGTGCCGAGCGCGCGGGCGATCTCCAGCCGTCGCTGCTCCCCGTAGGCCAGGGCGGCCGCCGGCCGCTCGGCACGGTGGCCCAGCCCGACGAAGTCGAGCAGCCCATGGCAGCGCTCGAGGGTCTCCCGTTCCTCCCGTCGCACGGCCCTGGTCGGCAGCAGCCCGCGCAGCGCCCCCGTCCGGGCCCGCACCTCGACGCCGACCTGCACGTTCTCCACCGCCGACATCTCGGGAAACAGGCGGATGTTCTGGAACGTCCGGGCCACGCCGAGCCGCGCGACCCGGTGCGGGGACCGCCCGACCAGCTCGACGCCGTCCTCCGCCGGCCAGAAGCGTGCGCTGCCCCGCTGCGGCCGGTAGGCACCGGTCAGGCAGTTGAACAGGGACGTCTTCCCGGCCCCGTTCGGGCCGATGACGGCCAGCACACTTCCCCGGTCCTGGCGCAGCGAGACGCCGTCCAGGCTGGTCAGCCCGCCGAAGCGCAGGGTGACGTCGCGGACGTCCAGGACCGGCCCGAGGGTCGTCGACGGCCGCGGGCCGGGGATGGGCCGGTCGGTCACCGCGCCGCCTCGGTCGACGCTGCGGGCCCGGCTGGTCCCGGGGCTCCGGCGCGCTCGGTGGGAACCGCCGGGTGCTCCGGGGCGGCGGCCGGGCCGGGGCTGGCGGGTGCCCGCGGGCCCCGCGGCGGCAGCAGGCCCTGCGGACGGAAGATCATCATCAGGATCACCACTGCGCCGAAGTAGATGTAGCGGTCCGCGGGCGGGACCGTGTCACGCAGGAGGAAGGCCGTCCCCTGCAGGACCAGCGCCCCGAGCACCACGCCGAGCCGCGAGCCCATACCACCGAAGATCACGATGGTCAGCACGAGGAGGGAGGACTGCAGGCCGAACGTCTGCGGGTTGAAGAACTGCTTGGTCGCCAGGACCACGCCGGCGAAGCCCGACACGGACGCGCCGACGGCGAAGGCCAGCAGCTTCATCCGCATCGTCGCCACGCCCGTGGCCTCGGCGGCCACCTCGTCCTGGCGGATCGCCGTCCAGGCCCGGCCGGTCCGGGAGCGCTCCCACCGGCCGAAGACCACCATGACGAGCACGATCAGGACGACGAGGAGGTAGTAGTAGGGCAACGGCCTCAGGCCCCAGGAGTAGTGCACACCCGGCAGGTCGACCGACAGCGGCGGCAGGCCGAACACGCCGCGCGGGCCGCCGGTGACGCCGTCGGCGTTGTTCGCGAGCAACTGGACGATCTCGCCGAACCCGAGGGTGACGATGGCCAGGTAGTCCCCGCGCAGGCGCAGCGTGGGGCCGCCCAGGACGACACCCGCGACGGCCGCCACGACCAGTGCGACGGGTAGCGCGAAGAACGGGTTGACCTGCCAGAGCGCGTGCCAGGGCATCGCGTCCGCGGACGTCACGTAGGCCGTGGTGTAGGCGCCGATCGCGAAGAAGGCGATGTAGCCGAGATCAAGCAGTCCGGCGTAGCCGACGACGACGTTCAGGCCGAGGGCGAGCAGGGCGTAGATCCCGATCTCGCTCACCAGCGCCTGCTGGGCCGCCGTGGACAGCAGCGGCGGGACCGCCACGGCGACGGCGAGCAGCGCCAGGTTGCCCGCCGGCGCCGCCCAACGGCCGCGGCGGAACGACGCCCACGCGGCACCGGCCGGCGCCACCCGCGCCCCGCCGCCCAGCGCGGCCAGGCGACCGCCGCCCAGCACGGCGCCGTGGCCGGCGGACCGGAGCCGGGTCGTCAGCCGGTCGGCACCGATCGACAGCGCCCACAGCGCGAGTCCCCCGGCAGCGAACCCGGCCGCCCGCGCGGGCGTGAACGAGCCTTCGATCCCCGCCAGTGGGCGGTCGGCGTCCCCGGACGGGCCCGTCACCACCGCGGCGATCACGGCCAGGAACAGGCAGGCACCCAGCCGCCGGGCCGCCGGCGACCTGGCCACGACCGGCCAGGGCACACCCCCCGGCCGGGCCGCCCACGGCCGGGCCATCCGCGACCGCAGTTCTCGCAGCTGGGCCCGCCGCGACTGGGCCTTCCGTGCCCGGACGGAATGCGACCGGACCGCGGGCGACCGCCGCGGCGCGGGCCGGCGGAGCTTCACGCCGGCCGCCCCAGCCTGGTCCCGAGCAGACCGGACGGGCGCACCAGCAGCACCAGCACCAGCACCGTGAAGGCGATGACGTTCTTGTAGGAGGCGTCGAACAGGTAGCCGCCGAAGCTCTCGACCAGGCCGAGCAGCAGCCCGCCGAGGACCGCGCCGCGCACGTTGCCGATCCCGCCGAGCACCGCCGCGGTGAAGGCCTTGATCCCCGGGACGAACCCCATCGTGTACGAGGCGTTGAAGGTCATCGCGTAGAGGAACCCGCCCGCGCCGGCCAGCAGCCCGCCGAGCACGAACGTCACGACGATGACCTTCTGGACGTCCACGCCCATCAGGCCGGCGCACTCGGCGTCCTGGGCCACCGCGCGCACGGACTGCCCCAGCCGGGTTCCGGCCACGAGGTGGTCCACGGCGAGCAGCATCGCCAGCGCCGTGCAGGCGATGACCAGCGACTGCGTGGAGATCTCCGCGCCGAACACCGTCACCACGGTCCCGTTGGTGAACAGGTCGGGCACCGGGATGCTCTGCCGGCCGAACTCCTTGCCGGCCAGGTTGAAGGCGAACAGCGAGGCCCCGATCGCGCTGATCAGGTAGGCGAGCCGGGGCGCGCCGCGACGGCGCAGCGGCCGGTAGGCGCAGCGTTCCAGCGCGTACGCGGCCGCGGCGCCGGCCAGCGCGCCTGCCACCAGCCCGAACAGCACCAGCCCGGCCGACGTGAGACCGGACGGGGTGGCGCCCGCCGGGACCAGCGCCCGGCTGGCGAAGAGCCCGCCGAACGCGCCGAGCATGAACACCTCGCTGTGCGCGAAGTTGATCAGCTGCAGAACCCCGTAGACGAGCGTGTACCCCAGGGCGATCACCGCGTAGAGCGCGCCCACCATGAGACCGTCGATCGTGAGCTGGCTGATCTGCTCAGCCGAGCCCATGCCCCACCCTCCGCCGCGGCTCCGGCCGGACCAGGCCCCGCGGGCTCCGAACCCGCCGGGCCCGGCCCCGCCGGGAAGGTGCTCGCCGGCCGGTCACGGCTTGACGAGCGAGCTGACCGGCCCGAGCACCACTCGCTGGCCGTCCTTCACCTGGTACACGTAGACGGTCGAGCCCTGGACGTCACCGTTGCGCTCGAAGCGGATCCGCTTGGTCACCCCGGGGAGGTCGACCGAGCCGAAGTCGGCGAGCACCGACTCGCGGCTGGCGCCGGTCCCGAGCTTGCGCAGCACCGAGATGATGGCGTTGGTGGCGTCGTAGGCCTCGCCGGAGTACGTGCCCGGCTTCAGGCCGCTGTTGACCTTCTTGTACTCGCTGACGAAGCCGGTGGCGGCCGGGTCGGTGTTGGCGTCCGAGCATGGGCAGGTGATGAGCGTGCCCTCGGCGTTCGCCGCGCCGGCCTGGCGGATGTACTGGTCGTCGTTCGAGCCGTCGCCGCTGAGGATCGCCCCGTCGTACCCCTTGCTGCGCAGCGCCTTCGTGAGGAGCGCGAAGTCGGAGTAGTACCCGGAGTAGTAGACGGCGTCGGCGCCGTCCGCCATGATCTTCGTCGCCTGGGAGGTGTAGTCCTTCGTCGGGTTGATCCCGTCGTGGGTGTAGGCGACGCCCGCCTGCTTCAGGCCGCGCTCGACGGCGCCGGAGAGGCCGGTGCCGTACTCGCTGCGGTCGTCCAGCGAGTAGACGCGCCTGGCCTTCACGACCTTGGCGAGGTACTCGGCGGCGCCGGCGCCCTGCACGGTGTCCGGCGCGATCACCCGGTAGAAGCTGGTGAACCCGAGGTCGGTGAGCACCGGGGCGGTCGCCGACGGGCTGACCGACAGCAGGCCTGTCTGGCTGTACAGCGGCTCGCTGGCCTTCGTCGGCGCGGAGAACACCGGGCCGACGACCGCGACGACGTCCGGGTTGTCGATGAGCTTCTGGGCGGCGGTCGGCCCCTGCTCGGGCACGCCCTGGTCGTCGGAGGCGACGATCCGCAGGGTGAACGGCAGGCCGCCGGTGCGGTTGGCCAGGTCGACGGCGGTCAGCACGCCGTTGTAGGCGTTGATGCCGAGCTGCTGGTTCTCCCCGGACAGCGGCCCCTGGAAGCCGATGAGGAACTCCTTGGTACCGGCCTCGTTCGAGTCACCACCGCCGCAGGCGGTCAACGCCGCGCCGACCATCGCCAGGCCCGCGACCACCCCGGCGACCGGCCGCAGGACCCCGGCCCGTCTGGTCCTGGGTCGAGGGGTGCGTGGGCTGCCCGTCATGCCACGTCCTTCCGCTGCTTTCCACCGGCGCGCGGGCGCGCTCCGCGCAGCGGAAACCTAGCGGCTCCACCCGAGCGATGAAAGCTGAAAGTGAGCGTGTCGTGACTTCAAGTGGCACTAGGCGTGCTTTGGCACCCAGACGTCACGGGAAGCAATCAGGGTGAGTCGACCTGCAACGGGACGAAGTTTCCACCGAGCACCGAGTACAGCACCACGCGCGGATCGATGACGTCGCCCTTCGTGTCGAAGGCGACCTGGCCGGTGACTCCGGCGAAGTCCCCGGCACCGACCGCGCGGACCAGCGCCTGGCGGGTCGCCACGTCCACCTCCGTCCGGCCGGGCAGGACCGCCGCCGCCGCCCGGATCAGCGCCCGCGCGGCGTCGTAGGCGTAGGCCGCCACCGGCGGGATCGCCGCCTCCCGCAGATCCGTCAGGGCGGCGTCCCGGGCGCGGCGCACCTCCAGCTCACGCTCCGAGGGGCTCGCCGTACCGGCCTCGCTCGCGCCGGATCTGCTCGCGCCCGACTCGTCGGCCGCGGACCCGGAACCGGACGTGTGGCTCGGGTCCACGGACGCGGACGTGGCCGTGGCGCGACCCGGAGCGCCGGAAGCCGTCGGCTCCGGCTCCGGCTCGGTGGACGTCCCGTCGGGCAGGAGCCCGTCCGCGCCCACCGTTGGCCCGCCGAACCGCTCCGAGTAGGCCGTCACGAACGCACCGGCCGCCGGGAGGCGCGACAGCGGCACCGACAGGTCCGCGACGACGTCACCGTCCGCCACGGAGTCCGAGCGCTCCACGTAGTCGCGGTCGAGCAGACCGTCCGCGCCCATCACCTGGACGGCCACCCCCTCGTCCGCGAGCGCTCCACGCAGCTCGCCGGCGAAGCCGGCACCCGTCGCCAGGTACACCAGATCGGGCGCCTCGTCCTGGATGGCCTTCGCCGTCTCGCGGACCTGCTCGCCGGCGGTCGACGCGCCGTCGACCCGGTGCACCGTCGGCACGGTCGCCCCCGCGTCCCGCGCGTGCCGGGCGAACCGGTCCGCGAGCGTGATCGTGCCGTAGTCCGGGCCGCCGTCGACGACGCTGATCCGCGAGCGCCCCAGCGTGTTCACGGCGTAGTCGGCCGTCACCTGGGCGAGCAGTTCGTCGGTGCCGCTGAGCCGGAAGTAGGTGGGATACGGGCGGGTGTTCGACGCGGTCTCCGGCGCCGTCAGCGTCGGCTCCGCGTTGGACGGCGAGATCACCGGGATGCCCGCGCTGCTCAGCCCGTCCAGGGACACCATCGCCACGCTGGAGCTGAGCGGGCCGACGACCCCGATCACCCGGCTGTCGTCGGCGAACAGATCCGCCCCGGCCGCGCCGCCGTCGGGGCGGGCGAGGTCGTCGTGGGCGGCCACCTCGAGCTTCCAGCCCGGGACGGCCCCCTGCCGGTTGGCCTCCTCGACCGCGAGGGTGACCGCGTCGCGCACACTCACGCCCGCGTCGGCCGACCCCCCCGACAGGGGCGCCATCACGCCGATCGTGGCGACCTTCGTCGCCGACGCTCCAGAACCAGCACCGCCCAGCACCGCGGCGAGCCCCAGGCCGAGCCCGGTCGGGACAGCGAGCACCAGCACCAGCACCGCGGCGAGAATGACCCGCCCCCGGGTGTCACGCGCCGACCTGCGGGCCCAGTGGTCCAGCCGGCGCGCGGCGGACGGCACCGCCCGCGACACCGGACGCACCCACCCGGCGAGTGTCACCCCGGCAGCCGGCCGCGCCGGCTCCGGACCGGTGGCCGCGTCCGGACCGGTAACCGCGTCCGGACCGGTGGCCCGCTCCGGCCTGGTGGCCGGGTCCGGGTCGCGCGGGCTCACGAGCTGGGCAGCGCCTCACCGGAGAGCACAGCCTCCGCGACGGCGCGCATCGTCCGGCGCTGGTTCATCGACGTCCGCTGGATCCAGCGGAACGCGTCCGGCTCGGTCATCCCGTGCTCGGTCTGCAGTACGCCCTTCGCCCGCTCAATGATCTTGCGAGCCTCCAGGCGCCCCTGCAGATCCTCGACCTCGGCCTCGAGGCTGACGATCTCGGTGAACCGGCTCATCGCCATCTCGATGGTCGGGAGCAGGTCCTTCTTCTGGAACGGCTTGACCACGTAGGCCATGGCCCCCGCCTCGCGCGCCCGCTCCACGAGCTCGCGCTGGCTGAACGCGGTGAGGATGACCACCGGGGCGATGCGTTCCTTGGCGATCCGCGCGCCCGCGTCGATGCCGTCCATCTTCGGCATCTTGACGTCCAGGATCACGAGGTCGGGGCGCAGCTTCCCCGCGAGGGCCACGGCGGTCTCGCCGTCCCCCGCCTCACCGACGACCTCGTAGCCCTCCTCCTGGAGCATCTCCCTGAGGTCCAACCGGATCAACGCTTCGTCCTCAGCGATCAACACCCGACGCGGCGTCGAGGAAGGCTGGCTCATCGAGTTGAACTCCTGGATTGTGCGGTCGTCACGTTCGGGTGGCTGACGCGGGCTGCGACCGGCCGGCCCGTAATCTGACCGGGCCGGGAGGTCGAATCGCACCCTACCCGGCTAGAGTCGTCCACGAGAGGTTCCGCATCGGTTCTCCCCGCGCGGACCAGGCCGGCCCCGGTACTCCAACGGCAGAGAGACGGTGCTCAAACCACCGACAGTGTGGGTTCGAATCCCACCCGGGGTACCACAAGATCATCATGTGCACCATTCCCATCCTCGGGAACCCCTGGTGACCACGAACTTTCCACCCCGCCATCGCACATGCGTTCGAACACCTCCAAAGGCCGCACGCTGGTCCGAGCCCCAGGGCCGACAGACCGCTCGCCCGAGGTATCCAGCACTTCCTCGGCCGCCGCATTGCCGGACGCCTCGCTCCGCAACGCGGCAATCACCTCCACCGCCGACCTCCGCCAGCAACGCCGCGAACAGCTCGGCCAGTGTCGCCCGCTCCACGCCGCCATCACCACCGATGAACAACTTCGCAAAGAACCCTTGGTCGATCAACCGCCGTACCGCCGGTGGCGCCACCGGATCGGGACGTTCGACCTCGTCGGCGCGATCGGGGCCGCGGTCGGCGCTCTCGTGGTGTTCGTCGGGTCGATACCGACCCTCGGCGGCCTCAGCCTCGGCCTTTGAGGGTCGTCAGGCCCGCGACGGCGACGGCCGTTCGAGACTGCGGTGGAAGTCGTAGCTGACCCCGGTGAGCCGCTCGGACTCCACCCACAGCCGGTGCTGCAGATGGGTGTCGCGCGAGTGGGCACTGGAGCGCACGGCGACGGGCAGGCCCGTGCTGTGGAAGAGGCCCGCCGGCCCGTAGTAGTCACCGGCGCGCGCCGCAGGGTCGAGGGCGGCCCGGACGGTGGCGAGCGCGCCGATCTCCGGGTTCTGGACCAGCCACGACATCAGCGGCGCCAGGCGCTGGCCCATGAACACCCGCGCCGGGGGCATGAGGTTGCGGGTGAGCCCGGTCCGGGCGATTCCCGGGTGCGCGGCCACCGCGATCGTCGACGCGCCGGTGGCCGCGAGCCGGCGCTGCAACTCGAAGGTGAACATCAGGTTCGCCAGCTTGGATGTCGGATACGGCAGGCGCTGCCGGGGCAGCCGCCGACCCATGCCCCGCATGCCCGGCATGCCCGGCGAGCGCCGCAGCCGCTGGTGGGCCGGGCGCCCGCCGTCCAGGGCGGCGCTGTCCAGGGCGGCGCTGTCCAGGGCGGCGCTGTCCAGGGCGGCGCTGTCACGCTCGCCGCGCGCGGGTACACGCGGCCCGGACGACGACCCGGCGCGCTGGTCGGGCACGACCACCGGTCGGCTGTCCCCCGGTCGGTCAGCGCGCGGCGGGAGGCGGCGCAGCTGCTCGAGGTCGAGGCGGCCGACCAGGTGGGCGAGGCTGCTGACCGTGACGATCCGCGAGTGCGGCGTCGCCAGGATGCGGTCGAGCAGCAGGCCCGTCAGCGCGAAGTGCCCCAGGTGGTTGACCCCGAACGTCGGCTCGATGCCGTCGCCGCTCGGGCCGGGTGGGGGCAGCATCACCCCGGCGTTGTTGACGAGCAGGTCAAGCCGCGGGTGGGCGGCCCGGATCCGTTCGGCGGCCGCGCGCACGGAGGTCATCGAGATCAGGTCGAGCGGCTCGACGTGGACGTCCGCCCGCGGCGCGGCGGCCCGGATGCGCGCCGCGGCCTGCTCGGCCCGGGCAGGCTCGCGGCAGGCCAGGACGACAGTCGCGCCGCGCTCGGCGAGCGCCTTCGCCGCCTCGAAGCCGATGCCGCTGTTCGCACCGGTGACGACGGCGGTTCGTCCCCGCTGGTCCGGCACGTCGGCCAGGCTCCAGCCCGCGTCCCGGGCGCCGGGCCGCATCAGCGCGGCTCGAGCAGGACGAGCGGGATCACCCGCTTCGACTTGGCCTGATAGCTCTCGTACCAGCGGCTGTCCGCCACCACGCGGGGCCACAGCCGCTCCCGTTCCGGCGGTGTCGCCACCCGCGCGCGCATCGGCCGCCACGACCCGCCCCTGACCCGGACCTCGACGTCCGCGGTGGCGCAGATGTTCAGGTACCAGTCGGGATGTCGGTCGTCGCCGGCCCGCGACGCCACCAGGACGATGGCGTCGCCATCCCGCAGCGGGGAGGTGAGCATGACGGTGTGTGCCCGGCCGCTGCGCCGCCCGGTCGTGGTGAGCTCCAGGACGGGCATGCCGCCGGCCCGCCATCCGAGCCGGCCGCGGGTCAGTCTCATCAGGCGCCTGTGCGTGGCGTTCAAGGTCTTCAGACTGCGGTCGCTCACCATGGCTTCGCCCCCGATCCCCTGCTGCTCCGCCGCGCGCCGACCCGTCCCGAGGCCGGCCCGCGGATCGCGACGCGGGCACCGGCACCACCCGGCGCCGGTACGTGGGCGGGCCACCGCCATGCCGGTCCGGCGACGGCCGGACGGCGTCCCGCGGAGCAAGACTACGGGTGTTCGCCGGCCCTGCCCTGGTCAGGTCGCCGACACCCGGTGACGGCCGCGGAGCGTCTGGACCCGGCGACGGCCCGGCGACGGCCCGGCGACGGCGCGGCCCGGCGCGGTGCGGTGCGGCGAGGTGCGGCGAAGCAGGTGAGGGCCGGCAGCCGGGCGACCGACGGCACCGCGGCCGTGGACACCTCGACCGGGTGACCCAGCGATGTCACCCACAGCGATGACTACTCTGCGAAGCAGCGGGAAGACAGTGCGTGCCCATCGCTACCACCGGCATGGCCTCGACCCAGACCTCGACCGAGACCCTCGAGCACCGACCGCCGCCGCGCGCCAGCACTCGCGGTGGTGGTCGCCCACGCCCGTCCACCCAGTGGTCCGGTCCCAGCCGGGGCCGCGGAGGGGGAACCCATGAGTTGGTCACGAACGTCCCGCAGATGCGCCTCACGCGCGTTGGTCCTGAGCACCGCGCTGGCGGCGGCTCTGGCGACACCGGCGCTGCTCGCGCCGGGCGCCGAGGCCCTGCCGACCGGTACGCCCAGCCCCACAAGCCCGACCAGCACGTCCCCACAGCCGTCCGCGGGCGCGGCCGGTGCCTGCCCGGCGCTGCCCAACATCGCCGGCCCGCTGCGCACCTGGGAGACCGCCGCCGACCTTCCGGCGCCGCGCGCCCATGTCGCGGCCACCACGGGATGCGACGGCCGGATCTACCTCCTCGGCGGCGAGGCGACCGCCGCGGGCGGTGGTGGGGTCGGCGGGGGCGTGCCCGCGACGCCGTCCGCGACGCCCACCACCCGCTCACCGGCGACGTCGACGCCCAGCGGCTCGGCGACCCCCAGCAGGACAGCCACCCCGACGCCGACCCCGACGCCGACCACAACCGGGTCACCCGGCAACGAGGGCGGTTCGACGCCGAGCCCGGGGGTGCGGCTGACCCCGGCCGCCTTCAACAACGGGGCTGTGCCGACCAGCACGCCTGGCGAGCTCAGCCCCCTGTCCCCGACCGGGTCCGCCACGGACGAGCCCACGACGACGCCGACGACACCGAGCACGCCAACGACACCCACGACGTCCCGCACGCCGACCGCCTCGCCGACCTCGCCGGCCGGCGGCGGCACGCCGACCGCCACGCCGACCGGCGCGACGGGCGGCGGGACGACTGGCGGTACGACTGTGGCGGGCGCCCCGGTTGACACCGTCCAGGTCTACGACCCGAAGCGGGACGCCTGGTCGAACGCCCCGGCCCTGCCGACCGCGCGCGACCACCTGGCCGCCGCGACCGACACCGACGGCCGGATCTACGCGATCGGCGGCCAGACCGGTGGCGGCACCCCGACCGACACCGTCGAGGTGTACACGCCGTCGAGCGGTGACTGGACGGAGGGCCCGTCGCTGCCGCGCCCGATGGGCACGCCGAGCGCCACCCGCGGCACCGACGGGAAGATCTACGTCCTCGACGCGACGACCCTGGCGGTCTACGACCCCGACTCCGGTGACTGGACGACGGGCGGTGCGCCGCCGTCCGGTGCCGGCGCACCGGTGCTGGTCGGCCTGCCGGACGGGCGGATTCTCGCCGCGGGCGGCAGCGACGGCAGCTCCGGTTCCGAGGCGTCGTCCGACGCCTACGCCTACACGCCGGGCTCGGGTTCGGCGAACGGCTCCTGGACGAAGGTCGCCGACCTGCCGACGGGTGTCTCCGAGGCCGCGGGCGCGACCGGGCCGGACGGCCGGGTCTACGTCGTCGGCGGGCGGGACAGCGACGGCGACACCGTCGGCTCCACCCAGGTGTTCACCCCGGACGACGACCGCTGGTCCGCGGGTGCGAGCAGCGCCCTCACCGCGCGCTCCGGCCACGGCGCGGCCACCGGTGGGGACGGCCGCGTCTACGTGGCGGGCGGGACGTCCGGTTCCGGCGCCCCGCTCGACTCGGCCGCGGCCCTGGGCGAGTAGCGACCGCGCCAACCAGGCGTCACGTGACGTGACGTCGATCTGATCAGCACCAGCCGTCGGCGCTGTTCCCCGTGGAGATCCACGGGGAACAGCGCCGACGCGTGCGCGCACAACCGTTCCCGGGACAGCGGCGGGCCGGACCTGGTAATAGCCGTTCAAGAGCGGACAAACACCGGCCTTCCGGCCGGACCGGATGAGCGGGGGCCCGATGTGCTTCTCACCCGAGGCGGACGTGGCGGCGGCGGCGATCATCGGAGCGGTGGGGGTGGACGCCCTGCGCCACGTCCCCGAGCGCGCCGCCTGGCCGATGGCGGCACTCCCCGTGCTGTTCGCGGCGCACACGCTGACGGAGGCGTTCGTCTGGTGGGGCGTGCGCGGTGAGCTCGGTGGCGCCGAGACGAACGCGGCGGCGCTGACGGCGGCGACCGCGGTATACCTCGCGTTCGCGTTCGTGATCCTTCCCTTGTACGTCCCGGTGGCGGTGCTGGCGCTGGAGCGGGTGCCCGCCCGCCGCCGCGCCGGGGCGGCGGTGCTCGCGGCGGGCGCGGTGTGCGCCGGCTGGCTGGCGTTCGCGCTGGTCACCGGCCCGGTCCGGGCCCACGCCGACGAACGCCACATCACCTACACGGTGCACCTGTGGAGGGGCTCGGTGCCGATCGCGCTCTACCTGGTGAGCACCTGCGGGGTGCTGCTGCTCTCCGGGCGGCCGTTCCTGCGCTGGTTCGGCGCGGCGAACCTGTTCGCGGTCGCCGTCCTCGCCTGGGTCTCGACCGAGGCGGTGACCTCGCTGTGGTGCGCGTGGGCGGCGGTGACCAGCGTCGCGATCGCCGCCCACCTGCGCGGGCGGACCCCGGCAGGCGCACCGGCGGACGCTCCGGCCGGCGCCCCCCGGCCCGGCCACCAGATGACGCCGCGTCATCCGGACGGGTGAACCCGCCACGCCGTTTTCGGCACGAAACGTGACATTCTTGGGCAGACATGGCAGGCCGCGAGCGCCGGCCGAGGTCTACCGATGGGACGACGTGACGACAGAGCATGGCGCCGACCGGCATGTGGGCCCGTCACCCGCCACCGGCGCCGTCCGCGTGGACGTCGTCTACCACACCGGCGTCGGCCGGCGGATCACGAACGGGGCCCGGCTGGTCGGGAGCTGGGACGAGCACGGGCTGCAGGCGGGGAGCTGGTCGTCCACGCCGATGGAGGAGTTCACCGCCGAGGACGGCTGCGCCGCCTACTGGGCCACCGTCACGGTGGACGCGAGCGTCTCCCGGACCTTCGACTGGGGCGTCTGGCTGACCCGTCCCGACGGCTCGCAGGTGTGGGGGATCCCCGCCGAGGTCCCGGATCCCGGGGCGACGGAGCAGGTCCGGCGGTTCGAGGTCGGCCCGGGGTGCGGGCCGGTGGTGCGCGCGGAGTTCCGCCTGGCCGCCCACCGGCACAACGGCGCCCGGCGCGTCCTGCCCATCGGCTCGAGAGACCCGGTCAGCACGGGCGGCGGCTCAGGCACCGCCGTCAGCTCGGACGCCCGGGAACGGATCCGGTTCCGGGTCTGGGCGCCGCACGCGCTCGCCGTCGAGGTGGCCTTCGCCGGGCCCGGCGGCTACATCGCCGACGACGGCCACGGTGAGGACGAGCTGATCACCAGGCTGCCGATGCGCCAGGTCGGCGGCGGCTGGTGGGAGGCGGCCGCACCCGGCTTCGCCGACTGGGTCGGACGGCGCTACCTCTACCGCGTCACCCGCGACGACGGGTCCGTCGCCTGGCGCTCGGACATGTACTCGGCGCAGCAGTGCGGCACCGGGGACGTCGACCCCTGCGGCGCCCACCACGACGGCCCGGCCGAGGACCTTGACGGCTCGGTGAGCTGCTCGGTCGTCGTCGACACCCGGGACGACGAGCGGTTCTGGACCGACGAGTTCGACCCGGCCCGGCCCGTCCCCCGGCGGGTCGAGGACCTGGTCATCTACGAGCTACACGTGGGCGCGCTGGGCTTCGGGCACACCGGGGCCGGCACGTTCGCCGACGCGCTCGCGTTCGTCGACCACCTCACCGACCTCGGGGTGAACGCCGTCGAGCTGCTGCCCATGTTCGAGTTCGCCGGGACGAGGTCCTGGGGTTACGGCAGCTCGCACTTCCTGGCGGTGAAGCAGAGCGCGGGCGGGCGGGCGGCGCTGCGCCGGTTCGTGCGGGCCTGCCACCAGCGGGGCGTGGCCGTCCTGATGGACGTCGTCTACAACCACTACACGCCGAACGCGCAGCGTTCCGCGTGGCAGTACGACAGCACCGCGCCGAGCCGCAACATCTACTACTGGTACGAGGGCGCCGAGGACGACCACCCGCACCCGGACGGCGGATACCTCGACAACGTCTCCTCGGGCTGGGCGCCGCGCTACTCCGACGAGAACGTACGTGCGCTGTTCGTCGCGAGCGCGGTGGCGCTGCTCGACGAGT
The DNA here is from genome assembly GCF_023242985.1 of Frankia sp. Mgl5. Classification (NCBI taxonomy): domain Bacteria; kingdom Bacillati; phylum Actinomycetota; class Actinomycetes; order Frankiales; family Frankiaceae; genus Frankia; species Frankia sp. Mgl5. Next base: position 80,549 of record NZ_JALKFY010000009.1, read on the forward strand.
TCCACATCGACGGGCTGCGGGTGGACCAGACGACGTCCATCCACGCCTACAACAGCCTGCACGCCGACGGGCGGCCCGTTGCGGCGGCGAACATCGCCGGCCGCAAGTTCCTGCGGGAGCTGTGCCAGACGCTGCGCCTGGTCGACCCGGACGTGATCCTCATCGCCGAGGACCACTCCGGCTGGGCGGAGGTCACCCGCCCCGCCGAGTCCGGCGGCCTCGGCTTCGACGCCCACTGGTACGTCGACTTCTACCACCACCTCGTCGGCGACAAGGGCGAGGGACCGGAGTACGCCAAGCTGCTGCACACCGCGGGGCGCGACCCCGCCGGCCCGCTGGCCATGAGCCTGTTCGCCAAGGCGTTCACCGCCGCCGCGGACCGCACGGTCGTCTACACCGAAAGCCACGACGAGGCCGGCAACTCCGAGCACTCGGCCCGCAACATCCTCGTCGCCGTCGACCACGCGCCGCTGCACGGGGACACGGCCTGGTTCGCGTTCGCGCGGCTGCGCTGCGCCGCGGCGCTGACCCTGCTTTCGCCCGGCACGCCGATGTTCCTCATGGGCGACGAGGTGGGAGCCCGGCGGGCCTACACCCACGACGGGTTCGCCGAGGCCAAGGAGGACCTCGCCGGGCTGCGCGCGGGCGAGGGCGCCGAGCTGTTCGCCTGCTATCGGGCGCTCGTCACGCTGCGGCTGGGCAGCCCGGCGCTGCGCTCGCGCGCGGTCGAACTGGTCGGCGCCGACGACACCGCGCGGGTGCTGGCGTTCCGCCGCTGGGACCGCGGCGAGGAGATCCTGGTCGTGGTCAGCCTGAACAACGATCCGCTGCCCAGGTTCGGGCTGTCGCATCCGTCGCTGGCCGGCCGGCGGTGGAAGCCGGTGCTGGACACCGACGCGCCACGGTTCGGCGGACGGGCGGGCGGCTCGCGCCGGTCGCTGTCCCCACGGGGCGACAGCGTGCGGGTCGATCTGCCGGCCGCCGGTGCCGTGGTGTTCCGCCGCCGCCGCCGCCGGCGCGGCGCCGGCCTGGCCGACGGGCCGTCGGACGTCCCGGCCCGCCCCCGCCGCCTGCGCCTGCCCGGCGTGCGCCGACGAGGCGGGCGCTGACGAGGCAAGCTTGGGCGATGGAACGCTTTGTCTTCTGCTCGCGCGGCTGCGAGCACTGGGGCGCGCTCGGCGCCGCGGGAGTACTGCTGCGTGCCGCCGCCGACGGCGATCCGCGTTACCTGCTCGTACTGCGCCATCCCCGGTCGCACCAGGGCGGCACCTGGGCACTGCCCGGCGGGGCGCTGCATCCCGGGGAGTCCGCCCTGGCCGGGGCGCTGCGGGAGGCCGAGGAGGAGCTCGGGCCGCTGCCCGCCGGCGTCTCCCGTGAGGCCGTCCCGGCCCACGAGTACGTCGACGACCACGGCGAGTGGTCCTACACGACGCTGGTCCTGAACGTGGTGGACACGTTCGAGCCGGCGGCCGCCAACTGGGAGACCGCCGGCTGGCGCTGGGTGTCGGCGAGCCAGGCGCTCACGCTGCCGCTACTCCCGGCGCTACGCGCCGCCTGGGCCGCACTGACCGGAACGAGCTGACCGGCAGGGGCTCACCGGCAGGGGCTCACCGTCGCCGCGGGAGTCACCGCCCCCGGGCTGGCACGGACGCCCCGGCGCCTCCCTGGGCCGCGCCGCTGATCACCTGGCCGCACAGCGGCTTCGCGCCGACGGGCTCGAAGGCGTTCCCGGCGGCGGAGACCCGGACGAAGTCCGTGCACAGGTCGACCGTGCGCCTGCCGGCGGACAGGTCGACCGGCTGGTTGAGCAGCCCGCCCCCGTCGTAGTCGGTCACCCCACGCAGCCCGCGGATGTACGACTCGCGGGTGGGGCAGCCCTGCTGCGCCTGCAGGCCCCGCAGGAACAGGTCCGCGGTGATGTAGCCGTAGATGGAGCTCAGCTGCGTCGGCGGCTGGATCTCCGGCGCGTAGGTGGTCATCGCGGCCAGGTAGGCGCGGTGCGCGGGCAGGTTCCGCTCGATCGCGCTGAAGCCCACGGTCGAGTAGGTGCCGGCCAGAGCACGCGCGATCGGCGTGTTGAGCAGGTGCGCGTCGTAGGTGATGGGCGAGAGCGCCACCTTGAACGGCCTGTTCGCCGCGGCCGCCGCCGTCACCGCGCCGGAGTAGAGGTCGAGCGAGGCGAGCGAGATCAGCGTGTCGGCGCCGCTGCCGACGATCCGCTGCACGGCCTCCGGTGAGCTCGCCGTGGCGTTCGTGTCCGCGAAGACGACCGGGATGCCGGCGGCCTCCAGGCTCCGGCGGGCGTTCTGGGCGTACATGACCGAAGACTCGGTGATCGTCGTCGTGATGAGGGCCGCGCGGGTGCCGCCCTGGGCCCGGACGAAATCCCCGAGAGTGCTGGTCGCGTCGGTGTCGTCGACCTGATACGCGAGCGGGAACATGTTGTCGTTGTCGCCCCACGCGGCCTGGTCCGCGACGCCCACCACCGGAATTCCCTTGTCATGCAACAGCGGCGTGGACTGTTCGGAATGCGCGGTGTACTCGAGAACCGCGAACACATTCTCGCGGAGAAGCTCGCGGGCCGCCTGCAGGTTGCCGGCGGAGTCGAACTCGTCGTCCCGCCAGATCGTCGAGATCTGCCGGCCACCGACGCCACCGGCGGCGTTCGCCTCGGCGAACCGGGCCTCGACGCCGAACCGGTAGCCGGTGAACTGTGCCGAGAGCACACCGGTGTCCGGGTAGACAATACCGACGTTGACCTCGTCGTCCGTGACTCCGGGAGCGCAGGGCGACGCCGCCGCGTCCACGCCGGAGGACTCGCTGGAGCCGCAGGCCGCCGCCAGGGCGGCCGTCACGAGCGCCGCGGCGAGCAACCTCGTACGAAATACCAGCACAAAGCCACCTTCCAGATTCCACGACATTCGGCGACATGGCGACAATCGGTGGCCGCATGCCCAGGCACGCCCGCGCCGCCCACAGGCGGCTGAACCGGGTCACTCGTGTTCCGGCGACAACCATGCCGCCGCCGATCAACACCCGAAACAGGTATCGATCAGGACGAAGCACCGATCCGGAACGCAAAGGCCGAACGGATGACATGGCGAACATACCGACCACTGGACTGCCCCCGGACGGGCCTGGCCGCCTAGCCGACCGGCCGGCTAGGTGACCTACCGAAGCACACCGGAGCAAGGTGGCCGACACACAGCGGGAAGCGATGAACCAACTTCGTCAGGACAATTTATGGCCAACCATAGCTCTTGATGAATCTATCCACGCGAACCAGGAGGCCTTACGTAGTCAAAGACTACATACGAACAATGATCACATCTTCTCGACCCCCCGACGGTCACGTTCCGTGACAGATGCGAGGAGGACACCGGCCGCACACGGGCGCGCGACTCAGAGCCTGTCACCGTTGTGTCTGCACACCAGCACATCCCGCCAAACTTCCCGCCACGCCTCCGCGCGGGCCGATGGTAACCCGCCGTGCCATCCGGAAGATCCGATGATTGTCTCTCCGTTGCTTCAAAGCGGTCGAGACAGTGATCGCTACAGGTCACCGGGCCCGACTCGAGGCGCTGATTACCAGCCGCCACAGGGGAAGATGCGACCGGCATCACGTCACCGGGCCCGGCGGCGCCGGGCGGAACAGCCGGGGCGATGGGAGAAAACCCACACGACAACCCCTCGGCCGGCCAGACCCGATCCTCGGCCCGTCAGTTCCGCGGCTTCACGCCACTGCTTTCCGCGCGCCGCCGCCGGCGTCCCGCGTCTGCTCCCACCATCCCGTCAGGAGCTCGGCTGTCCCGGCCGCGTCCTCGAGCTGGGGCAGGTGCCCGCAGCCGGCGACGACCGCCAGCCGCCAGTCGGGACGCAGGCCGGCGGCGTCCCGGGCCAGCGCCACCGGGATGAGCCGGTCGTCCGACCCGTGCACGAGCAGCGTCGGGACGTCCACCTGGCGGATCAGCCGCCGCAGCGGGCCGCCGCGGACGACCCGGCGCACCACGGACCGGGCGGCGGCGACATAGGCGCGCTCGACCCCGTCCATGCCCGCCCGCTCGTGGCCGAGGTCGACCAGTGCCTCGACCGCGACGGACGGGATCCGGGCGGGATCCGTCGTGCAGAGGCGCAGGGTCTGGGCCACGATGCCGGCAGGGCCGACCCGGGCGCGGCGCCGGGCGAGCGCCCACGCCCCGAGTCCCGGGAGGACCACGGCGGCGAACGACGCGACGACCAGCGGCTCCGGCCAGCCGCCGCGGCGCAGCGGCAGCGCGGGATCCAGCAGGACCAGCCCGCACACCGACTCCGGGCGACGGACCGCCTGCAGCATGCTGATCAGACCGCCCATCGAGTTCCCGACGAGGATCACCGGCTCCCCCACGACCTCGGCCAGGAAGCGGTCCAGCAGGAGGTGGTTCGCCGACACGTCGGCACCGCGGTTGCCGAGCGGGGTGCGGCCGTGGCCGGCGAGGTCGGGCGCGAGCACGCGGGACGTCGAGGCGAGCAGGGGTGCCAGCGCGAGCCAGTTGGTGTACGACCCGCCGAGGCCGTGGACGCACACCACCGGCGGGCTCCCGCCGATGGTTCCGGGCGCGCCGAACTCCGCGTAGTGCACGGGGCCGTCCAGGTCGACCCACTTCGAGACCATGCCAGCCTCGCCGCTCGCGCCCGCGTTTTCACCTGTGCCCGTGCTGTCGCTCATGCCTCGGCAAGCCCCCATGCTCGATCACCGGTCGGAACGACGTTAGGCGCCTCGTGCGCCGTCCGGACCCGGAACCGGCATCGCCGGTGGACGACACCCGCCGCCTCGGGCATGGCGCCGGGCCCACTGGTGTTGACTCGCGGCATGCCTCTCATTGGTGAATACGAACCGAGCCCGGCCGAATGGGTCCGCAAGCAGGTCGAGGAGTACGAGAGCTCCGGCGGGACCAAGGGCACCGAGCTGCGCGGTGTGCCCGTGGTCATCGTCACCACCCTGGGCGCGAAGTCGGGCAAGATCCGAAAGAGCCCGGTGATGCGGGTCGAGCACGACGGCCGCTATGCCATCATCGCCTCGCTCGGCGGTGCGCCCAAGCATCCCGTCTGGTATCACAACGTCCTCGCCCACCCCCGGGTCGAGCTACGGGACGGCACGGTCAGCCAGGACATGATCGCCCGCGAGGTGACCGGTGACGAGAAGGCGCTGTGGTGGGAACGCGCCATAGCGGTCTGGCCCGATTATGCGGACTACCAGAAAAAGACCGACCGGGTGATCCCCGTCTTCGTTCTGGAACCGGTTTCCTAGCAGTCGCTTCCACCACCCCGGCCCCTCTACCTGGCGGATTCGCCATCCCGCTGCGACCGTGAGCGGCCCGCGGGGGTGGTCAGGCGGGGGCGCGGCCGGCGGCGAGGGTGCATGCGACCGCGTCGGCGATGAGGCTGGCCAGCCGTGGGGAGGCTCCGCGGCGTAGCCGGACCTGCATGGGCTCGGGGTCGACCGCGGGAAGGTCAGCCCGCCGCTCGAGACCCTGCGGCGGCGGGCCGACGTCCGCCAGCAGGGCGACTCCGACGCCGGCCCGCGCCGCGTGCAGGACCCCGGCCAGGTAGCCGGACTCGCCGACGACCGACGCGACCCGGCCGGCGCGGGCGAGGGTCGTCAGGGCCTGGGTGCGGATCGTGCACGGGTCGTCGACCGCGACCAGGGGCAGCGGGCGGTCCGGCGGCGGGACGAGCCAGCCGGGGGCCGAGTACCACGCGAGCGGGAGCAGCCCGGCCGGGCGCCCCGCGGGGCTGCCGCCCGTCCCGACCAGGACGGCGACGTCCAGCGTGCCGCGGTCGAGGGCGTGGGCGAGCCGGGCGCCGCGGTCGAGGCGGAACCTGACCTCGACGTCCGGGAACTGCTCGGTGAGCACGGCCATCACCCGGGGGATCAGGTGGTCGGCGGCGTGCTCGGTCGAGCCGACGGTGATCAGGCGCTGTAGGACGGACGCACCCACTCCAAGCAGCTCCAGCGCGTCGTCGTGGGTGGCGAGGATGCGCCGCCCGGCGGAGAGCAGCAGCTCGCCGTCGGGGGTGAACCGGGAGCCGCGGCCGACCAGCTCGACCAGGGGGCGGCCCACCACCTTCTCCAGCCGGCGCACGTGCTGGCTCACCGCCGACTGGGAGATGCACAACGCCTCGGCCGCGCGGCGGAATCCACCGCAGTCGGCGATGGCCACGAGACTGCGCAGCGCCGTCAGATCCAGCGTGTTGGACACGGCAGCCATTCTATGTGATCTATCATGTTTTGCGATCGGTTTGATCGCTCGGGGCGGCTTTACACTGCCCGATTTTCCAACCATCCTGATGCACATGCTGGGGAATGTGGGCGGGAGCGCGCCGGGACGAGCGAGTGCCACCGGCCGACACCCGGCAGGCGTCGCGGCAGCGCCGCGGGTCCTCACCCGCCGACGTTTCGTCGACTACGGAACCCTCGCCTCGGCCTGCTGTCGCGCTCACTGACCGGCCGCGCGTCCGCGCCGCGCCGGTCGGGACGGCGGCAGACCGGGGCCGGTCCCGGCGGGCCGGTTCCTGCCTCTCGGCCCGGCACCGAGGCCCCGCGGCCGCCCGGCCCCGGCCGCCCGACGTACCTCTCGGGGCACAGGCCGGCGCCCCGGTATCCACCCCGCGCCGTCAGATCCGGCTGCGTGGGCGGGGCATGCCCCAACTCACCACGCCACGCGCCGCCCGCGGATCGACGTCCGTGGCGGCCACCCGACCGCACACGACAGGACTTCAGCGATGACCTCCTTCCAAGCCGTCCAGGACGCCCCGGCCAACGCGGTGGCCGGGTGGGACAACCCGCAGCCCGTGGCCCCGCGCGGCACGGTGATCCTGGTCGCCGGCCGCGGCGAGCACCCTGGTGTCTACGAGCGGTTCGGCACCCGGATCGCGGCCGACGGGTACAAGGTCAGGGTGGTCGCCGACGCGACCAGCGACGAGGACGGGGCCCGGGCCCGCGTCCGCGAGCTGCTCGACGACCCGGACCTGCCCGGCCCGCGGGTGCTCGCCGGCTCCGACGCCGGTGCCGCGTTCGTCGCGGCCCTCGCCGCGACCGGAACCGGCGCGCGCAACGAGGTCGACGGCGTCATCCTGGCCGGCCTGCCCACCGCCGGCGAGCCGGCGGACAGCAGCGCCGGGGACAGCGCGCCGGTCCGGGCGGACTCCTGGGAGAACGAGCTGGCCGAGCGCACCGCCTGCCCCACCCACCAGTCGCGGCTGAGCAACGACCCGCGGGTTCGGCGCGGCGCGCTGCTGGACCCGGTGCCCGCCGGCTGGCTCGCCGCCGCCGACCTGGGCCTGGTAAGGGTGCCGGTGCTCGCCGTCCACGGTGAAGCCGACCTGGTCAGCCCGGTGCGGGCGGCCCGGGCGAGCGTCGCGAAGGCGCCGTCCGCGGAGTTCGTGACCATCGCCGGCGGCCGACACGACGCGCTCAACGACGCCACGCACCGCACCGCCGCGGCCGTCATCGTCCTGTTCCTCGAGCGGCTTCGGGCCCTTCCTCCGGCGGAGAGTGGCCCGGCCGGGCTCGCCGCCCCGGCCGCCGCGCTCCCCCGGATCGCCGAGTGGACGAGCTGAGCATGATGACTCCCACGTCCACGCCGATGATGCCCGTCCCGCGCCGCGGAGGAACGCCATGACCGTCGAGCTCGGTACGACGACGCCGACCGTCGACGCGCGGTCGGCCCTCCCGCCGGTGGACGTTACCGACGACGCCCTCGCCACGGTGACCGCCCAGCTCGCCGCCACCGCGGAGGAACACGACCGCTCGGCCGAGTTCCCCTGGCGGGGCCTGCGGGTGGTCCACGACGCGGGCCTGCTGCGCCTCGGCATCGCCCCGCGCTACGGCGGCGCCGACCTGAGCGCCGTCGACAGCATCCGGGTGTTCGGGGCGTTGGGGCAGGGCGACCCGTCCGTCGCCCTGATCACCGCGATGACCGTGTTCCAGCACGTCCTGCAGAGCAAGGACCCGTGGTGGCCCGACGAGCTCTACCGCACGGTCGTCCGCGGCTCCCTCGAGCGGCCGGTGCTGGTCAACGCGATCCGCGCCGAGCACGAGCTGGGCGCGCCGGCCCGCGGCGGGCTGCCGGCCACGACGATCCGGCGGACGGCGTCCGGCTGGGTCCTCAACGGGCACAAGGCGTACGCGACAGGCTCGGAAGGGCTGAGCTACCACCTGGTGTGGGCGGCGACCGAGGACGCCGATCCACTTCAGGGCCACGCGATCGTCCCCGGGGACTCCCCCGGGATCAGGATCGTGCGCACCTGGGACCATCTCGGGCTGCGGGCCAGCAGCACCCACGACGCGATCTACACCGACGTGGAGATCCCGGCCGAGAACTTCCAGGGGGCGCCGGCGTCGGAGCACCGGGGCGACGCGGCGTTCGCCGGCGTGGCGCTGGGAGCGTCCGCCCTGTACGTCGGGGTCGCCCGGGCCGCGCGGGACTTCTTCGCCCGGTTCGCCCAGGAGCGCGTCCCGACCGGGCTGGGACGTCCGATCGCCACCACCGAGCGCATCCAGGCCGTGGCCGGGGAGATCGAGGCCCAGCTCGTCCTGGCCGAGGAGCTCGCCTTCGGGCTGGGCCGCCGCATCGACGCCGGTGAGTCGATTCCCCCGCAGCGTCTGGTGCTCGCGAAGCCGCTCATCGTCCGGGCCGCCGTCACGGCGGTGCAGACGGCCGTCGCCGCGATCGGAAATCCCGGGCTGACCAGGCACAACCCGCTCGAGCGCCACCTTCGGGACGTGCTGTGCGCCCGGGTCCACCCGCCGCAGGAGGACACCGCGCTGCTGGTGGCCGGCCGCCGCGCGCTCGGCCTCTGAGAGCAGGCACTCGCCACGTGATCCCGGCCGCCCAAACAATCTACGGAGACCGCATGACCGCCAGATACGTGATCATCGGAGCGGGTGCCGTCGGGGGGACCGTCGCCGCCCAGCTGCACGATGCCGGTGTCGACGTCGTCCTCGTCGCCCGCGGGGCGAACCTGGCGGCGCTGCGCGCCGACGGCCTGCGCTACCTCCGTCCCGACGCCGACCGTCCCGACTGGGACCGGCGCCTCCCCCTGCCGGTGGCCGGCGGCCCCGACGAGGTCGACCTGCGCCCCGGCGACGTGCTGGTGCTCTCCGCCAAGTCCCAGGACACCGAGGCGCTCGTCGCCCAGTGGGCGTGGCGGCCGGTGCACCCGGGCGGCACCGCCGCCGAACAGCTGCCGATCCTGCTGCTGCAGAACGGGGTGGAGAACGCCCGGGCCGCGCTGCGCCGGTTCGACACCGTCATCGACGCGGTCGTGATCATCCCGTCATCCCATTCGACGCCCGGAACGGTGGTCTCGCCGGGCGCCCCGCTGGCGGGCGCCTTCTACCTGGGACGTGCCCCGCGCGGCGAGAGCGAGGCGGCCGAGCGGATCGCCGCCGACCTGCGGCGCGCGCAGTTCGCGGTGAAGGTCGTTCCGGATGTCGAACGGTGGAAGGTCGGCAAGCTGCTCGGGAACCTCGCCTACAACCTCGACGCCGTCTACCCGCCCAGCGCGGCCCGCGACCGGCTCGGCGCGGCGCTGGTCACCGAGGCCCGCACGGTGCTGGCCGCCGCCGGGGTCGAGGTGACCGACGTGCTCACCGGCGACACCGGTCTCGACCTGTCCGGCCTGGTCCTGCACGACATCCCCGGCCACTCCCGCCAGGGCAGCTCGACGTGGCAGAGCCTGGCCCGCGGCGCCACGGTCGAGTCCGACTTCCTCAACGGCGAGATCGCGCTCCTCGCCCGCCTGCACGGGACGTCCGCGCCGCTGAACGCGGGCGTTCAGCGGCGCATCGCCCTCGCCGCTCTGGGCGGGTCGAGCCCCGGCGGCCTCGGCGAGGACGACCTCACCGCCCTGCTCGCGTCCGCGTCACCCGCCGACGGCGACAGTCTCCGTGAGGTGCTCGTCGACGCCAAGCGGCTGCACGACCTAGTGGCGACGGGGCCGGCGCCGGTGCTGCTCGACGTCCGCTGGGCGCTCGGCGACCCGCACGGGCGGGAGCACTACCTGGCCGGTCACCTCCCGGGCGCCGTCTACGTCGACCTGGACACCGAGCTGGCCGCCGCGCCGGGCGGGACCGCGGGGCGCCACCCGCTGCCCGCCGTCGAGGACCTGCAGCGGGCGGCCCGACGCTGGGGTGTGTCGGCCGGCCGGCCCGTCGTCGTGTACGACGACAACGGCGGGCTGGCCGCCGCGCGGGCCTGGTGGCTGCTGCGCTGGGCAGGCCTCTCGGACGTCCGCATCCTCGACGGTGCGCTCGGTGCCTGGCGCGAGGCCGGGTTCCCGCTCGCCACCGGCGACGTCGTCCCCGCCCCGGGCGACGTGGTGCTCAGTGCCGGTCACCTGCCCACCCTCGACGCGGACGGCGCGGCCCGAACCGCCCGCGACGGCGTGCTGCTGGACGCGCGCGCCGCGGAGCGCTTCCGCGGCGAGGTGGAGCCGGTCGACCCGCGCGCGGGCCACATCCCCGGGGCGGTCAGCGCGCCCACCGGCGACAACCTGGACGAACACGGCCGTTTCCTCACCCCGGACCGGCTGCGGGAGCGCTTCGCCGCCCTCGGGACGTCCGCCGGCGGCCAGCCGGTCGGTGGCCAGCCCGTCGGCGTGTACTGCGGCTCCGGGGTGACCGCCGCGCACGAGATCGCGGCCCTGGCCACCGCCGGCATCGAGGCCGCGCTCTACCCGGGCTCGTGGTCGGCCTGGTCCGCCGACCCGCAGCGCCCCGCCGCCACCGGGTCATGACCGGCGGGACGGCGGGCGCGGCGGCCGCGGGCGCGGGCGCGGCGTTCGCCTCGGCGCTGCCGGCCGGGCGGTGGAGCCAGGACGGCGCGGTCGTCGACGCCCACCGGCTCGACCGCTCCGGGTGGCGGCCGCCGGGGCGTCCCCTCGGCGTGGCGTTCGCCGGCGGCGTCGACGACGTGCGGGCCGTCCTGCGCACGGCGCTCGCGTCGGGCACCCCGGTGACGGTCCGGGGCGCCGGGACGGGGCTGGCCGGCGGCGCGGCCGCCCCGGACGGCGCGGTGATCCTCGACGTCAGCAGCATGAACCGCATCCGCGAGCTGTCGGTGCCCGATGCCGTCGCCGTCGTCGAGCCCGGGGTGATCACCGACGATCTCGACCGGGCCGCCCGGGAGGTCGGGCTGAGCTACTCCCCCGACCCGGCCAGCTCGGCGATCTCCACGATCGGCGGGAACATCGCGACCAACGCGGGTGGCCTGCGGTGCGCCAAGTACGGCGTGACCCGGGAGTCCGTGCTCGGCCTCGACGTGGTCCTCGCTGACGGGGAGCTGGTCAGCACCGGGCGGCGCACTGTGAAGGGCGTCGCCGGCTACGACCTGACCGGCCTGTTCGTCGGTTCGGAGGGCACCCTCGGCGTCGTCGTCGGCGCGACGCTGCGGCTGCGGCCGGCGCCGCGGCGAACGGTCACCCTCGCTGCCTTCTTCGACTCCTTCGGCGCCGCGGTGGACGCGGTCACCGCGATCATGGCCACCGGAATCGTGGTGGCCATGGCGGAGCTGCTCGACGGGCCGACCGTGCGGGCCGTGGACGCGGCGACCGGCGGCGATCTCGCCGACGCCGGCCAGGCCCTCCTGCTCGTCCAGACCGACGGCGCCGGAGCCGACGACGAGGCCGACGCCGTCGAGGCGGTGCTGCGCGGGCCGGCCCGCGCCGTGCGCCGCGCGGCGGACCCGGCGGCCGCGGCCGAACTGCTCGCGGCCCGCCGGGCGGCCCTGCCGTCCCTCGAACGGATCGGCCGGGTTCTGATCGAGGACATCGCCGTGCCCCGCTCCCAGCTGGCGCGGGCGGCAGCGCGGATCACCGAGATCAGCGCCGCCACCGGTGTACGGATCTTCACTATCGCGCACGCGGCCGACGGAAACCTGCACCCGATCATCGTCGTGAACGGCTCCGACAGGCTGAACGGAACTGACGGCACCGACGGGCCGGACAGGGCCGCCGACGAGATCCCCGCCGACGTCTGGAAGGCTGCCGACCTCATCTTCCAGACCGCGCTGGACCTGGGCGGCACAGTCACCGGTGAGCACGGGATCGGCGCCCTCAAGCGTCGCTGGCTCGGCGCGGAGCTCGGGACGGCGAACCACTCCCTGCAGCAGCGTCTGCGGCACCTGTTCGACCCGACCGGGATCCTGTCCCCCGGCCGCGGCCTGTGACCGGGTCCAGCCGGGTCAGGTAGATCTCCGAGATCAGCAGTCAGGAGACCGGGCCGAGCCCGGCGAATCGCGAACGAGCCGATGTACACGCCGTGAGGAAGGCCTCAGACCGCGTGAACCGGCCATCCTGGTACCGGGGCGAGACCGAGATGGTCACGCAGCGTCGTCCCCGTGTAGTCGGCCCGGAACACGCCACGTTCCTGGAGCAGCGGGACGACCGTGTCCGCGAACTCGTCCAGGCCGGCGGGGGTGATGTGCGGGACGAGGATGAACCCGTCCGCCGCGCGGGCCTGTACGAACCGGTTGATCGTGTCCGCGACGGTCGCCGGGCTGCCGACGAACGCCTGCCGCCCGGTGACCTCGATGACCAGCTCGCGGGTGGTGAGCTTCCCCGCCTCGGCGATCTCGCGCCAGCGGCGGGCGGTGGCCAGCCGGTCCTCGTACATCCGCACGCTCGCCCTGCCCTGGGCGACGGTGTTCTCCCCGGGTACGGGGTCGACCTCGGGCAGCGGCCCGTCCGGATCGTGGTCACCGAGGTCGCGGTTCCACACCTGCTCGAGGAACTGGATCGCGGTGGCGCCGCTGACCTGCTGGCGGCGGACCTCCTCGGCCCGCTCCCGCGCCTGCGCGTCGGTGTCGCCTAGGACGAACGTCGCCGCCGGCAGGACGAGGAGATCCTCGGGCGCACGGCCGTAGCGGGCGAGGCGGCGCTTGACGTCCGCGTGGAACGCCTGCCCGGCGTCGAACGTGCTGTGCCGACTGAAGATCGCGTCGGCGGACCGGGCGGCGAACTCCCGGCCCGCGTCGGAGTCACCGGCCTGGAAGATCACCGGCCGGCCCTGCGGGCTGCGGGGCACCGTGAACTGCCCGCTGATGTCGAAATGGGCGTCGTGGTGCTCGAACGCCCCCGCCTTGGCATCGGCCAGGAAGACGCCGGACTCCTTGTCCGCGACGATCTCGTCCCCCCGCCAGGAGTCGAACAGCTCGCTGGCCGTCCGCAGGAACAGCTCGGCGCGCTCGTAGCGCTGCTCCTCGGCCAGGAAGCCACCGCGGCGGAAGTTCTCCCCGGTGAACGCGTCCCAGGAGGTGACGACGTTCCACGCGGCGCGCCCGTCGGAGAGATGGTCGAGACTGGCGAACTGGCGGGCCACCTCGTACGGCTCGTTGAACGTCGAGTTGATGGTCCCGGCCAGGCCCAGCCGGTCGGTCACCGCCGCCAGCGCCGCGAGCACGGTGAACGTGTCTGGACGCCCGACGACGTCCAGGTCATGGATGCGCCCGCGCTGCTCCCGCAGCCGCAGCCCCTCCGCCAGGAACAGGAAGTCGAACTTCGCCCGTTCCGCCGTCCGGGCGAAATGGACGAACGACTCGAACGCGATGTGGCTGCCCGAACGCGGGTCGCTCCACACGGTCGTGTTGTTCACGCCCGGGAAGTGCGCGGCGAGGTGGATCTGCCTGGTCGGGCTGCTCATCCGGTTCCTCCCGGTCGGGACGGACGCGTCAGGTTGCGGCGGGTTCGGGTGGGGCGGCGGCGTAGCGGTTGGCCGCCCGGGGGAACCCGAGCAGGCCGCGCAGCGTGCCCGCGCCGTACTCGGGCGGAACCAGGCCACGACGCCGGAGCTCCGGCACCAGCCCGCGGGTGATCGCGGTCAGATCGGTGGGAACCCCCGCCGGGCGCAGCTGAAATCCGTCGATACCCGCCCCCGCCCACTCCTCGAGGACGTCGGCGAGGCCGGCCGGCGTGCCGGCGAAGACGGCGGCATCCGACCGGAACTCCCGGCCCGCGAGCTCGTCCAGGCGGCCCCTGCGCGCGGCGGCCCGGCCCTCAGCGTCGTCGAGGAACACCACCAGGTCGGCGAACACCCGCAGGGACTCCGCGAGCCGCCCGGCCGCGGCCTGCTCGGCCCGCAGGTCGCGCAGGATCCGCGCCGCGTCGGCGGCGTCGCGCGGTGTCACGTGGACGAGGTCCACCGAACCCGCGGCGAAACGGTACGGGACGGCCGCGTGCGCGAGCGCGGTGACCAGCGGCTGCCCCTGCGGCGGGCGCGGCACGATCGACGGCCCCCGCACGCTGAACCACCGGCCCGCGAAGTCGATGTGGTGCAGCTTGTCGCGGTCGATGAACCGCCCCGTGGCCACGTCGCGGATCTCGGCGTCGTCCTCCCAGCTGTCCCACAGCCGGCGCATGACCTCGACGTAGTCCGCGGCCTCGTCGAACAGGTCCGCGGGCCGCGCCGGCGGCAGGTCACGACGGCCGAAGTGGGCGGCCTCGTCCCGCCCCGCGCGGACCCTGACCCGCACCCCGGCCCGCCCGGAGCTGGCATGGTCGAGAGTGGCGACGGCCTTGGCCACGTGGAACGGCTCGGTGTGCGTCACGACCACCGTCGGGACGAGGCCGATGGCCCGCGTGCGCGGCGCGGCGCGGGCCGCCACCAGGACAGCGTCAAGCCGGCCGCGGACCTCGTCGACCCGGCCGTCCGGGCCGTCATACCGGGACGACTGCAGCGCCAGCGTGTCCTCGATCGTCACGAAGTCGAGCCGGCCACGCTCGGCCTCCTGGACGAGCTCCGTCCAGTAACGGCCGGAGAACAGCTCGCGGGGACGGGCGTCGGGCTCCCGCCACGCGGCGGGGTGCCAGCCGCAGCCGTCGAGCGCGACGGCGAGCCGCAGCTCGCCCGGGGCGGTGGGACCGGTCATCGATGTCAGCCCACCGCGCTCGACCGGGACCAGGCCTCGGCGAGCAGCTCGTAGGAACGCACGCGATCGGCGTGATCGTGGGTGATCGTGGTGATCAGCAGCTCGTCGGCGCCGGTGGCGTCCCGCAGGACCCGCAGCCCCCGCACGACCGTCTCGGGCGACCCGACGAACTGGGTGTCCACCCGGTCGGCGACCAGCGCCCGCTCGGCGTCGCTCAGCCCGCGCGCCGCCACCTCCCCGGGGCTCGGGTACGGGATGGCGCCACCACCCGCGCGGATGCTGGCCACCCACGGACCGTAGCCGCTGGCGAGCCGGCGGGCGGTCTCGTCGTCCGGCGCGACGACGACGTCGGCGGAGACCATCACCCGCGGCTCGTTCAGCACGCCGGGCCGGAACGCGGCCCGGTACGCCGCGATCGTCTCGAGCACCGTGGACGGGACGATGTGGTAATTCGCGCCGAGCGGCAGGCCGAGGGCCGCGGCCGTGAGCGCGCTCCCGCCCGCGGTCGCCGCCAGGATCCAGATCTCCAGATCTGCGCCCTCCGCGGCCGGCGCGGACAGCGCCGTACCGTCAGGCGCACGGTAGGTACCACCGACGAACGCCTGGATGTCGCGGACCAGCGCGGTGTAGTCCTCCTCGGGTCCGTCCCGGAAACCGACCAGCCGCAACTGCCGGCCGAGGCGCTCCACGTCGAAGGTGACCGCCGGTGGCTCAGGGAGGAGCAGGCCGTCGACCACCCGCGCCGAGGGTCGAGGCGGCGACTGCGCTGTCCCGTTCAGGGGCTGCGCTGTCCCGTTCAGAGGCTGCGCTGTCCCGTTCAGAGGCTGCGCTGTCCCGTTCGGAGGCTGCGCTGTGCCGTTCGGAGGCTGCGCTGTGCCGTTCGGCGTGGGCTTGGCGGCCCGGTCGACCAAGCGGCCCAGATTGGATCGACCAAGCCCCAGGTCGACCCGCCCGGGGTGAAGGTGCGCGATCGTGCCGAACTGCTCGGCGACGACCACCGCCGTGTCATGCCCGGTCTGGACCGCCCCGGAGCCGACCCTGATCCTCTCCGTCGCCGCTGCGACCAGGGCGATCAGAACGGCGGGTGCGGCGGAGGCGACCCCCGGGGTCAGGTGATGCTCGGCGAGCCAGTAGCGGGCGTAGCCGAACCGCTCGGCCTGCCGGGCCAGATCGAGCGTGTTGCGCAGCGCGTCGGCCGCCGAGGATCCCGAGGGGAGGGGGGCCAGGTCGAGCACCGACAGCGGGACTGAGCCTGCTGGGGGCATGGGAGCCACCACCCTTCGACCACCGCCAGTAACCCCACTTTGTTCAGTTAATTAGTGAAGATATGGCTGTCGCCGCACGCTGTCCAGCCCCCTGACCACTCTGCCGGCCCGCGTTCCGCCCGGATCGTTCAGCTGGGACCGTTCCGCCCGGGCAGTTTCGCCCGCGCCGGTCGGTGCGCGGGATCGCGCCGGGTTCGCCCGCCCGCCGCCCCATCCGCGACCGGCGCTCCCACGACTGGCGCTCGTACGACCGACGCTCCCGCGATCGGCGGCGAGCGGCAATGCCGACACGCGCGCCCGCGCCGCAACAAAGCCGTCGAACATCCCGCGACCCGCCGACCAGACCGCAGAATCCGAACTATTTCGAACAGCTCGAAATTCAGGATTCGCCCGACGGAGATGGACGCCACACCCACCCTGCCACCAGCCCACATAATTAGTCCTCGGCTTTGCCTGGAAGCGCTTCTGAGGTAGCGTCATGGGCGCCGCCTAGCGGGAAATAAAAAGCCCGACCGAAAGGAGTCTCCCGAACCATGGAGCAGCAGCAGGCACAGCAGGTGGAGCAGCAGCTTCGGCAGAACTGGCGCCAGATCCGCTACCGCATCCTGGACCAGTTCGGTCAGGTGAGCACCGCCGACCTGGACGCGTCGACCAGCGTCAACGACCTCGTTGCGCGGATCGCGGACAAGACGAACCACAGCGAGCGGTACGTCGAGAACCGTATCCAGGAGCTTGTCGGAGCCGGCTCGGCCCTGGGCGGCGCCTCGCGCGACCGGCTCGGTTCCAGCCAGTACAACCAGTTCAGCCAGGGCGGCCAGGGCGGCCAGCAGCAGGGCCAGCCGTTCGGGGCGCAGCAGTGACCCGATGAGGTCTCACCGGACGGCGTCACCTGCCCGGTAGGGCGGAAACACCGTCCGGCGTAGCCGGGTTCCGGTCGCTTCGGAGCAGCCGCTCAGACGGCGGCGGCGAGGAGCGACCGGAAATCCAGCAACTCGTCGATCAGATCGGTCACCACCGGATCCCGCGGAAGCCGGTTCAGCTCGACCAGCATTGCATCTGTTTCTTCTATGGTCGGCAGGCCGTCCACGGCCGCGACCATCGTAACAATTTTAGTCATAGGTTGTCCGACGTCGTCCCGATGATTCGCTCCAGAGTGGTTCATGCCGCGATAGAAAGTACCTCCACAGCGCATCAGGCGAAAGTCGTCCTGATTGCCACGCCCGGCGCGCCCACGGAACGTGCATGATCTTCGCCGAAACGGCGCGGCGGTCTCGCTTGGTGAGCACTCCCGAGCGCAGTCGGCCAGGCTCAGCCGGCCGGACGCAGTTCCAGCGTGCAGCATTTCGCGCCGCCGCCACCCCGCCGGATCTCATCCGTGGCCACGCCGACCGGGATGAATCCATGGTCACGCAGAGTGCTCGCGAACCCGACAGCATCGGCCGAGATCACCACGTGCAGCCCATCACTGACCGCGTTCAGCGCGAACGCGACCGCCTCCCGCTCGGACACCGTGAGAGCCCCCGGAAACGTCTCCCGGAGCAGGGCGTTGCTACGCGCGCTGAATGCCGCCGGGTAGTACGCGACAAGGTCCTCGGTGAGGACACAGAGCGCGGTGTCGAGATGGTAGAAACGCGGATCGACCAGCTCCAGGGTCAGCACCCTGCGGCCGAGAACGCCCGCCACCTCGGCGTGCGCACGTGGCTCGGTACGGAAACCCGTCCCGGCCAGGACAACGCCGCCGACCGGCAGGAAGTCTCCTTCACCCTCGTTGACGTACGACGGGGCGTGCACCCGCCGCATTCCAGCCCCGCGGAACCAGTCGAGGTAGTGGTCAGCCTCGGCCCGCCGCTGCGGGTACCGGAAACGCGCCCCGACCGCGACGCCGTCGACGACCAGGCCGCCGTTGGCCGCGTAGACCATGTCCGGTAGCCCGGGAACCGGCTCGACCAACTCGACCTGGTGACCCAGCCCCAGATACACGGCCCGCAGCGCCTCCCACTGGGCGTGTACCCGGGCGAGGTCCGTCGGTACCTCGGGGCGCATCCACGGGTTGATGGCATAGGTGACGTCGAAGTACTCCGGTGGACACATGAGGTACCTGCGGGCAGAGGCTCGACGCGAGACAGTCGAATCTCCCGGGGCAGCGTCCACGCACCCCAGGATGCCAGCCCGCCACCGCAGGCTCCGCGGACGAGACAACCGCGGAATCACGGGAACATCGGACGGACACGGATCGTCGGTCTGGCAGGACTTCGTCCGTGCCATGCGCAGGCCCTCCGGGGCCGGACGCGGCGTCCTCACCCGAGTCCATTGTCAACGAACGTCGTCTAGCGAACGGGGGCCACCGATGCCGTACTTCGACCTCGGGGTCGAGACCAGGCTGTTCTTCACCGATGATCCGGCCCGGGACGGGACCGCGATCCTCGGTGAGAGCCCAGGCCCGGTGAGCCTGAACGGGACGAGAGCGCCCAGCGCACCCCCGCCCCTGGTGCTCGTCCACGGCTGGTGTTGCGACTCGCACGACTGGAACTTCCAGATCCCAGCCTTCCTCCGGCGCCACCGCGTGATCGCCGTCGATCTGCGTGGCCACGGTCGGTCCACCGGTTCGAAGGGGCTGCGGCCACGGATCCTGGCCGCCGACATCGCGGCCCTGCTTCGTGAGTTGGGGGTGACCGCGAGCAACCGCGGGGTGGTCGCCGTCGGACACTCGCTGGGCGCGATGGTCGCCAGTGCGCTGGCCGTGGAACATCCCGATCTCGTCCGCGCCGTCGTCGCGGTGGAGCCCGCCTACGGCCTGCCCGAAGCGGACGTCGAGAGATCCGCACGGTCGCTGGCGAACCTCGGCGAGCCGGGCGGGGTCGAGCGCCTGCTGAGGTATCTCGCGGCGCTGGCTGGCCCCGACGCCCCCGAGCACCTGACGACCTGGCACCGACGACGCGCGCTGGGCGTACCCGTCGACGTGGCCCAGGCGGCCTTCGCCGGCATGTGGCTGGACGTCGACCAGTTCGGCCGCCGGGAGCAGAGCGACGACTACCTGGCCAAGCGGACCTGCCCCGTGCTGTCCGTGTACGGGGAACGGCGCGCCGACCAGGCAGAATGGGAAAGCGGCTTGTCCGCGGGCCCGTCCGACGAGGTTCACGTGCTGCCGGGCGGCCACTGGCTGCATCAGGAGCACCCCGAGGTGTTCAACTCACTGGTCCTCGGGTGGCTGACCCGCCTGTCCTCGACGGCGGGCACCCACTGAACGGCCACCGACGGCTCGAAACAGTCGGGTCCGATGTCCCTCGACTCCGGATTCCTCGTCCCAACCCCGGGCACAGTGTTAGCTTCCTGTGACGTGCAGCCTGTAACGGCCGACGCGACGTCGGCAAGCGATCCGGCCTTAACTCGGCAGCCATGCCTCTACCCGGCCCGAGCGTGGTGGGGTGACACCCTGGTCGCGGAGTCGACAGCCGCCGTCCGGGTGCAGGAACCGGGACAGGTCCCCGTCCTTTACTTTCCACGCTCCGACATCCGGTTCGACTCCTTCGGAGACGAGGGCCGGACGGTGTCGTGTCCGGTGAAGGGCACGGCGCGCCTGTGGTCCCTCGAGGGGAAGGTCGACGCCGACTCCGTCGACTGGCACGACCCCGCCAGCACGACGACGGTCGACGGCCGGGACGCGCTGTGGGCCTTCACCCAGCCGGCTTCCGGCCTGGAGTGGCTGACCGACTTCGCCGCCTTCGACCACGACCGGGTCCGGGTGGAGATCGTCGACGAGCTCCCCGGCGAGCAGCCCCGCGACAGCACGATCAAACGCTTCCCCACCTGGGGCGACGCCTCAGATCTCATCGACATCATGAATGTCCGCCAGGCCGGCGACCGCAGATACGTCAGCGTGGCCCTTGCTGATCCCCGGCGGCCTGTCGTCGAAGGCAGCCAGATGCTCGGGCAGGCCGTGGTGGCCGGCGGCCGCCACGCGCCCGGGCGGCGGGTTGTCTCGGCGCACATGGTGTTCTACCGGGCAGCGGACGCGCGCGAACCGCTCGAGTTCGAGGTGGACGAGCTCAGCTCCGGCCGGAGCTTCACAACGCTGGCAGTACACGTCTCCCAGCGCGGAAAACGGCGCGCCAGCGGCACCCTGCTGCTCGATGTCACCGCACCGGACGTCGTCCGCCACTCCGCGGCCCCGCCGCCATCCGCGGGCCCTTACGACAGCAAGCCCTACGACATGTCCGTGACAGGACGCGACATCCGCATGGTCGACGCGGCGTACACCGACGACCCGGCCGCGCCCGTGGGTCCTCCGGTCATCGACACATGGGTCCGGTTCCGCACGGTGCCGGACGACCCGTGCCTACAGGCCGGGCTGCTCGCCCAGTTCACCGGGCACATCTCCATCGCCGCCGCCCTACGCCCGCATGAGGGGGTCGGCCAGAACCAGGCCCATCGCACGCTGTCGATGGGGATCAACGCGATTGGCATCTCCTTTCACTCCAATGTCCGGGCCGACCACTGGATGCGCTATCACCACCTGT
The DNA here is from genome assembly GCF_023242985.1 of Frankia sp. Mgl5. Taxonomy (NCBI): domain Bacteria; kingdom Bacillati; phylum Actinomycetota; class Actinomycetes; order Frankiales; family Frankiaceae; genus Frankia; species Frankia sp. Mgl5. The sequence goes on from NZ_JALKFY010000009.1 coordinate 101,237, forward strand.
CGACCTTCGCCGGCGACGGAATGACCCATTCCGAATGCCGGGTCTACGACGAGGCCGATGCACTGATCTCGTCGTTCACCGTCGACGCCATGCTGCGGGGCTTCAGGAATGACGGGCGCGCGGTCGACGACAGGACCGCACTGTGAGTCTCACGACCGGACGAGGCCCCCTGTCCACGCGGCCGGCCGGCCGCTTCAGCGCGCCTCTCCCGGCACCGCTCGTCTACGTCGAGCCCTTCCAACGTCGGGTACGCGGCCGTTCCGACGGTCGGACCGTGGTCGACAGCGAGCGAGTGCTGCTGGTTCACGCACCGGGACAACCTCCGACCTATGCGTTCCCCTCCGAGGATGTCCAGGCGGCTGTGGCAGCCGAACCCGAGCCCGCCGTCGCAGGACACGTACGGGTTCCATGGGACGCTGTCGACGAATGGTGGGAGGAAGAGGAACGGATGCTCGGGCATCCGCGCAACCCCTACCACCGGGTCGACTGCCTTCGCTCGACTCGGCGCCTGCGCGTCGAGGTCGGCGACGCGGTCCTCGTCGACACCTCGGACACCGTTGCCCTGTACGAGTCCGCGCTCGCACCACGGCTGTACGTTCGCCGCCAGCAGGTCGACATGGGACTTCTCCGCCCGAGCACGACGACGACCTACTGCCCCTACAAGGGAGCCGCGTCCTACTGGTCGGCGATCGTCGGGGACGTCGTCGTGGAGGACGTCGCCTGGTCGTACGAAGATCCGCTCCCCGAGAGTATCCCGATCTCCGGCCTGCTGAGCTTCGACGGATCGCGTGTGACGGTGAAGCACGATCTACCCACCCCGACCCGCGCCTTCGAGGACCTCGAGCCGCAGCCGGACGGACCGACCTGCAGTAACGGCGGACGGTGCTGACCGGGTAAGTCGCCGTTCCCAGCAGCTGGGGTGCATCGCGGCTGGGCCGCCATCGGCCGACCCAGCCGCGATCACCGCGCGGCCACCCAGGGCACGATCTACGGGATGGCCGGAGTGCGGATGTACACATCCAAAACCAACCGGCCCGACGACAGGGACAACTTACCCTCCTGAGGCGAACCACGAGGAGGGATTCGGTCTCGTGCAGGACGGGATTCGACAGGACACTCGGATTCGGACGACGGCGCCGTCAGATATCCGAGGTCGACGGGAGATCCGGGTAGCTCGGGCCGCGCTTCTCCATCCGGGCCTGAATCGACTCGGTAACGTCTACTGGCTGGAGTGCCCCAGCCTGCCAGGTTGCCGTGTGTGCCAGGGCGTCGGCGACGGGGTGATCGCGCGAGTAGAGCAGCATCTCCTTGCTCCCCCAGACCGCCATTGGGCTGTTGGCGGCAATTTCCTCCGCAACCTCGCGCACGCCGCGCAGCATCGCTTCCTGATCCGGGTAGACCTCGTTCACCAGGCCGACGGCGAGCGCACGGTCGGCGGGAAGTCGACGACCGGTGTAGACGAGCTCACGCGCAACTCCGTCCGGAATTATCTTGGGGAGTCGCTGCAGTGTGCCGAGATCGGCGGTAATTCCGATCTTTGTCTCCTGAACAACGAAAAACGCGTCCGCGGTGGCATAACGCATGTCGCAGGCCGTCACAAGGTCGAGGCCGCCCCCGACACAACCGCCCTGCACCGCCGCGAGAACGGGGAAGCGCGCCCGTTCCAGCGCAGTGAGAGCGCCCTGCATGCGAAGAATAAGCGAGCGGCGGGCCATGTTGACACGAGCCGGCTCTCCGTCCGGAAAAAGCTCCGTGCCGCCGAAGACATTCAGGTCCAGGCCCGCGGTGAAGTGTCGACCGGTCGACGAGATCACGAGCACCCGGACGCCTCCGTCCTGGTCAATCTTCGAAACGGCCAGGGGGAGATCTCGCCAGAAATCTGGTTGAAGTGTGTTGAGTTCTTCCGGCCTGGAGAGAACGAGCCACGCGACCTTGTCGACCACGTCTATCTCGAAACTGCGGCTACCCACGAAAGTCTCCCGAAGAAACTGTGTCCCGTCCGAATCCGTCCACCTTCTCCCATCGACACACTCGCCGCAAGATCACGCCTACGGTGCCGAGCGCCCTGGCAGCATGGCCGCCAGGGCAGGGACATCGCCGAGCGATCGCAGTGTGTCGTTCAGGTGCGTGCAGGTGGACGTACCGCGGAAGGTTGTGCCCACGACCTGCCGGACGTCTGCGGCTGCGGCGCCAGCCAGCCGGGCGGCGCTCGCGGCCGCGCTCGGGCACTCGACCCACGGCAGCGCGCGCGGAGTCGACTCGATCTCGGTGAACGTCATTGTCTCCGGGTCGAGCAGCGCGTTCACCGTGTACTCGTGGATGACGGCCTCAGGTCCACTGTCGGACTGGTAGCTGTCCCGGAAAAGCACGTCCACCTGCAGTGCGTCGACGCCGGCGGGCAGCAGGTCAAGGCGGCGGGCCCGCCGCATGCCGTGCGGAGGCAGTCCGGTCAGCGCATGCCATGCCATCGGATCATCGGGCACCAGCAGGGACGGCGCCCGTGGGCCGGTGACCATGGGTGGGCCGTTCCCGTCCTCGATCGAGTTGATGATCGTCGCGCCGCGCGCCCAGCCTGCGCATTGATCGGCCTGCGCCAGCATGATCCGTCCATCGCCGTGAACGAGGCCCATGCGAGCTGTCGCGTAGCCGGAGACGAGCGAGGTCACCGGGGCGTCGTCGAACAACGCGGCAAGCAGCGGATGGGTGGCCCGGAGCTCCGGCACGATCTCGGCCAGGTGACGACGGAAGCCGGATGTGGAGCTCACGCCGATGAGGCCGGCCAGCTCGGGGACCTCTGGAGCGGTCTCGACGCGCAGGATTTCGCGACGGCTCTGGAAGGCGATCTCGAAGCGGAACATCGCCTCGGCGATCACGGAGGCGGCGCCCTCGGGGCCGGTGGCCAGGTCCCGACCGCGGCCGATCAGGATCAGGTTTCCGGTCGGGCCGTCCGGGCGGAGCGAGTCGAGTGTGATCGTTCGCCGCACCGAACCGGGACGGCGCGGGGGGCTGCCTGCGGTCGGCTCGTGTATGCCGCGTCGCGGGTGCAGCGGCGGCTCCGCAGGCGGTGGGGGCACAAGCTCCCAGTTCGAGGCCATCCTCATCCCCCTTTGTCACTCGGGGCTCGCCCAGGAGGACACCTGGCGACGGCTACCCATTCCCGCTGGGGCGTGCCGGGCGGGTCACCGGGCCGCGTCGAGCACCGCGGGCCAGTGCGCCGGGTCGGAGCCGCCCGAGTCGTAGAGCGTTGTCCGGGCGTAGACGCCGCCGATCTTCTCGCCGAGTGCGCGGCCGACCTCCTCGGGGGTGCCTACGACGGAGAACTCGGCCATCATCTCGTCGGTCACCAGGCCGGTCATGTCATCCCAGCGGCCCTGCTTGGAGAGGGCCGTCAACTCGGGCTGCACCTCGCCCCAGCCGTGCATGTCGAAGACGGCGCGGTAGGCGGGGGTGGAGCCGTAGAAGGCGATCTGCTTCTTGGTGGCGGCCACCGCGCGGTCCATCTCCTGCGCGGTCCGGCCGATGGTGACGAAGGAAGGCCCGCAGATCGTGAAGCCCTCCAGGTCGGTCTTGCCGGCCTTGGCCCGGCCGCGCAGCAGCGCGGGAATCGTCACCTCCTCGACGTAGCGCATGGTGCTGAAGGGATGGACGAGGAACCCGTCCGCGACCTCGCCGGCGACCTCGGTCATGCCGGGTCCCACCCCGGCGAGGTAGATCGGGGGCGGGCCGAAGGAGTGCGGCTTGGGGGTGAAGAACGGGGTCATGAGCGTGTGGGTGTAGAAATCGCCGCGGAAGTCCAGCTTTGCGCCGTTCTGCCAGCAGTCCCAGATTGCCCGGATCGCCAGGATGAGCTCACGCATGCGGGCAGCGGGGTGCGACCACGGCATCGAGAAGCGCTTCTCGATGTGCGGCTTGATCTGTGATCCGAGGCCGAGGACAAACCGGCCCTCGCTGTACTGCGCCAGGTCGTATCCCAGATTCGCCAGTGTCATCGGCGTGCGGGCAAACGCGATCGCGATCGATGTCCCGACCGTCAGGGAACTGGTCGCGGTCGCGGCCTGAAGACACTGCATGAACGGGTCGTGCCGGGTCTCCCCGACCCAGGCGCCGGCGTACCCCTCCTTCTCGACGCGGGCGGCAGTGGTCGAGGTCGAGGCGATGTCGTCAGACAGAGTGAAATCGATCTTCATCGCGTCTCCTCGTTGCAGTCCCGGGCATGCCGCCGGCCATCAGGTTGGTGCCAGCGGACCGACGCAGGCAACCGATCCTGCCACCACGTCCGTCGTGTGCACCGATCAGACCGATCTCGTCACGCACGGTATGACATGCCCGTACCCAGGGCACGTGAGAGACCGGAGGACACGTGAGGAGCACGTGCGAAGGAGGACAGGCGGCACAACCACCACTCCACTGGAGGGGATGACTTCATGAGTGCATCTACTGGCGCCGGCGGTCCGCGGCGTGAACGACGCGGCGGGCGCGCCGGTCCGGAGCTGCCCGACGACTTCTCCACCCGATCAGGTGGAGATTCCGCATCGGGTAGGGGGATCGCGGAGCCTCCGAACGCGGGTACGGACGACCAGACAATCTTCGCCGATCGCTCCCGGACACCCGACCGCACCCACCAGAACCAGTCTGATCACCTGCGTGATGAGCACGCGCACGGCGGTCGGACGGGCGCTGGCGGCAGCGGCGCCCTCGGTGGCCCGGGACTGGCGGCCAAGGCTGGTCCCGCGCTGCTGATGCTCGGGATCGGATGGATCCTGTTCGCGCTGGCCATACCGATGTTCGGCCTCACCACCGGGAAGTCGATCGCCATCCTGCTCGGGATCATGCTGTTGGTCGCAGCGGTCAGTGAGCTCGCCGTTGCGATGACGGCTGAGGCGGACTGGCGGCCCACGCATGCGTTGCTGGCGCTGCTGTTCGTCATCGGCGGCATCGTCGCGCTCGCCTGGCCGGCGCCCACGCTCACCGTGGTGGCCCGCATGGTGGCGTGGTATCTGCTGGTCGCGGGCATCCACGCCATCGCGACGTCGTTCGCGCACCGACGCGTCGGCCGCGGTGGTCCGGCGTTCGGCACGGCGGCTGGGAACCTGCGTGGTGGGGCTCCGTGGTGGGCGCCGCTGGCGATCGGTGCCTTCTCGATCGGCATCGCCTTCTGGGCGGCGGCGCACCACCACCCGACCTACTCGTTCGTCGTCCTGTGGGTCGCGCTGGCCGCGCTCGTCACCGGTCTGACGAAGGTGGCCGCGGCGTTCCGGTCCAGTGGTCGGGCCGACGAGCAGGGGGTGGACACGCTGGCCGAGAGCGGCTTCAGCGGACGCGCCACCGCCGAGTCCGCGCGGTCGCAGGCACGCGGCGACACCCGGGTTCGCGGTGGAAGGTAACCGAGTGGAACGTAATTGATCAGAAGCAGAAAGTGGCGGTCGGGGTTTCCCGGCCGCCACGAACAAAGCATGTCACAAGCGGGCGCATCGCCTGCCCGCGGTCGCCTACGCTCACGGACGACGACAAACGATGACGGAGGCGGGCACGGTGACGGAGGCGGGCGCGGTGACGGCGGAGACCGATGAGAAGGAGATCCTGACCGAGATCCGCGACGGCGTCTGCGTCATCACGTTCAACCGGCCGCAGGCACGCAACGCGGTGACCAGCACGATGGCGCTCGCGTATGCGGCCGCCCTGCGTGCGGCGGATGACGACCCGCAGGTCCGGGCAATCGTGGTCACTGGTGCCGGTGCGGGCTTCTGCGCCGGAGCCGATCTTGCGGTGCTGCGCGACGGCGCCGAAGCGATCAAGAAGTTCGTACCGGCTCGCGAGGACCTGCCGGCCCTCACGATGCGCCTGCGCAAGCCGGTGATCGCCGCGGTGAACGGCGCCGCGGTGGGCATCGGTTTCGCCTACATGATGGGCAGCGACATCCGGATCGCCGCCGAGTCAGCCAAGATCGCGACCGCGTTCTCCCGGCTCGGTCTCGCGGCGGAGTACGGCGTCTCCTGGCTGCTGCCACGGGCCATCGGCCTCCAGCCGGCGCTGGACCTGCTTCTCACCGGGCGGACCATCGGCGCCCAGGAGGCTGCGAAGCTCGGGCTCATCCAGCAGGTCGTCCCCGACGGGACCGTTCTGGAGGCCGCGGTCGCCTACGCGAAGGACCTGGTCGAGAACTGCTCGCCGTTCTCGCTGGCAATGATCAAGGAACAGGTCTACCTGGACCTCGATCGTTCCCAGGACGACGCACTGACCGACACGCTCCGCCGGATGGACATCGCCTTCGAGGGCCCAGGGCTCGCGGAGGCGCTGACCGCGCGCACGGAGAAGCGGCCCGCCGTCTTCGACGCGCTCCCTACCCGGGAGGCGTGACAGCGTCACGGAAGGCCCGGCGGTAGGCCTGGGGGCTGGTGCCGACCAGCCGGCGGAACCCGTCCCGGAAGGCGGTGGGCGATCCGAAGCCGACCTGCGCGGCGATCCGCTCCACCGAGTGCCCGGTGGTCTCAAGCAGGTACTGCGCCTGCCGCAGGCGCACCCGGTGCAGCCACTGGGACGGGGTCGTGCCCGTCTGTTCGCGGAAGCGGCGGTTGAGCGTGCGTGAGCTCGTCATCGCCTGGGCGGCGAGGTCGTCCACCGTCAGCGGGCGGTGGCAGTTCGCCTCCATCCACCGCAGCAGTGGTTCGAGGACGGAGCCGTCCGGCGGCGGGCGGTCGCGGACGATGAACTGGGCCTGGCCCCCTTCCCTGGCCAGCGGGACGACCGACAGCCGGGCGACGTCCGCGGCCACGGCGACCCCATGGTCGGAGCGGATCATGTGCAGGCACAGGTCGAGGCCGGCCGCGGCGCCGGCCGAGGTCAGGATCTGCCCGTTGTCGACGAACAGCACGTTCGGGTCCACCTGCACGGCGGGATGACGGCGGGCGAGCTCCTCGGCGGCGATCCAGTGCGTGGTCGCGCGCAGGCCGTCCAGCAGGCCGGTCTGCGCGAGCAGGAACGCGCCGGCGCAGACGGAGGCGATGCGGGTGCCGCGCGCGGCGGCGGCCCGCAGCGCGGTGACGGACTCCGGAGGCAGGGGTCCGGCCTGCTCGCCGACGCCGGGGACGACGATCGTGTCTGCCTCGGCGAGCGCGTCCAGCCCCCAGGGGGCCCGCAGGGAGAACGCCCCGCCGTCTGCTTCGACGGTGCCGCTGATGCTCCGACCAGCGCAGATCTTCACCCGATAGGCCGCCCGGCCGTCGGGGAGCCGGGCACGGCCGAAGGTGTCGACGGGCACCGCGAGATCGAAGGGGACCACGCCCTCGAGGGCGAGAACCGCCACGGTGTGCATGGCAGGACGATAACCAGGCAACTGTTTCCCGCCAACGGGCGATCCCGCCGATCCCATCCCTGACCTGAGCCCAGCCTACGGGGATATTACGCCATGAACAGGAACTATTGACCACCGCCAGCTGTGGGTGTCAAGGGCCGAAGGGGAGGAGTCCTCGTGGCGGGAATCCGCCGGTAGATGGCACTCCCGCCACTCACGAAAGCGGTGGTTCGGCGCCTACCGTGGCGGTTGCCGCATCCTCCGGCTGCCTCCGCAATCCCAGGACGGACCCGTGACCACATTCCTGTTGAGCGTCCACGTTCTCGTAGCGATCATCGCCATCGGCCCGGTGACGGTCGCGGCGAGCATGTACGCGCCGGCGGTGCGGGCGGCGCTGCGTGACCCGGGCGATGTCAGGACGGCGGGAGTGGTCGGCACGCTGCACCGCATCTGCAACGTCTACGCGGCGATCGGCATCACCGTGCCGATCTTCGGTTTCGCCACCGCCGCGAGCATGGACGTCCTCGGCGACCCGTGGCTCGTCACCTCGATCATCCTGACGGGGCTGGCCGCGGTGCTGCTGGCGGCTGTGGTCCTCCCGTGGCAGCGGCAGCTTCTGGAGGAGATCACCCCAGGCGGGGCCACCGTGCCGGCCGGCGCCGGGCACGCGAACCCGGCGGCCGTCGCCGCCCGGACGAAGCGGCTCGCGATGACCACCGGCATGTTCAGCCTGCTGTGGGCCGTGGTCACGGTGCTGATGATCGCCCGTCCGGGGTCGACCACAGGCGCCTGACCAGGCCCGGGCCGGCGGTTCAGCGGGGCCGGGGAGGCGGCGCGGTGTCGAGGCGGTCGAGGATCTGGCCGCAGATGGCCGCGAGCTGGTCGAGCTGGTCGCGCGCGAGCGCCTCGACGACCAGGTCGCGAACGGTCTCCACATGGCCGGGAGCGGAGTCGGCCAGCTTCGCGAAACCGGTGTCGGTCAGCGTGGCGTTCGTGACTCGTCCGTCGGCCGTGCACGGGGCGCGGCGCACCCAGCCCTTGTCCTCGAGGCGCTTGACCGCGTGCGAGAGCCTGGACAGCGAGCCGCAGGTGAACTGGGCGAGCCGAGCCATCGCGAGCGTCCGGTTCGGTGCCTCCGAGAGCCCGACCAGCACCGAGTACTCGAAGTGGCTCAGTCCGGCGTCCCGGCGGAGCTGGGTGTCGAGGGCGGCGGGCAGCCGGGTCATCACACCGATCAGACCGCGCCAGGCCGCCCGTTCGTCGGCGTCGAGCCAGCGGGGCTCGGCGGCGGTCTCCCCCGCTCGGCCGCTCCCGTGGTCGTGCTCGCGACCGGCACCCTGGCCGGGGTCGTGGCCCGATCCCCGGCCCCCCGCGCCATCCGACCCGTGACCTGCGTGCGCGTTCAAGCTGTCTGCCTGTGCCTTCCGACTTGATGTACCGACCGGTGGACGGCGGGCCGGACCTGCGTGCCGGCCGGCGGCGCGGACGTCCGCCGCCCCCTTGTCTACGACTTCAGCGGGTTCGGACCGCCGCCGCTTCCGGATGACCTGCGACACTCCGGGAATCGGCCACCGCGGGCCCGGGCCGGAGCCGGACCCGCCGCGGCCCGAGGCGCCGCTCATCGTCCCGGCCGAGGGTTACATGATGGGACTACCCAAACGATCGTTCCAGGTCGCCTGAGTCGCGCGGCGGCGGGACGGGGCCGGCCGCGTGGGACGGCCGGCGGCCCCGACCGGCAGTCCGCGACAGGCGGGAGGAGTCGTCCCGGATGGAACCCCTCCGCGCGGATGATCCCCGGACCACCGGCGGATACCGCCTGCTCGGCCTGCTCGGCGCCGGCGGGATGGGCCGGGTGTACCTGGCCCGCGGCCCGGGCGGGCGCACCGTCGCCGTCAAGGTGATCCGACCGGAGTTCGCCGGCGATCCGACGTTCCGCGCCCGCTTCCGCCGCGAGGTCGAGGCCGCCCGCCGGGTCGGCGGCGCCTGGACCGCGCCGGTGATCGACGCCGACCCGGACGCCGGGCAGCCCTACCTGGTCACCGGGTACGTCCCGGGACCGTCCCTGCTGGAGGCGGTGCGCCGGCGCGGCCCGCTTCCAGTACCGACCGTACGGGCGCTGGGTGCCGGCCTCGCCGAGGCGCTGAGCGCCGTGCACGCCGCCGGCCTGGTGCACCGCGACCTCAAGCCCTCGAACGTGCTGCTCGGCCTGGACGGGCCGCGGGTCATCGACTTCGGGATCTCCCGCGCGTTCGACGCCACCGTGCTCACCCATTCCGGGTCCGCGATCGGCTCGCCGGCCTTCATGTCACCCGAGCAGATCGGCGGGCAGGACGTGGGGCCGGCCAGCGACGTCTTCGCCCTCGGCTCGGTGCTCGTCTTCGCCGCGACGGGATCAGGCCCGTTCTCGGGCAGCGGGATGCCCGCGCTGATGTACGGCATCCTGGCGGGCGAGCCGCGGCTCGACGCCGTCCCGGCCGAGCTGCGCGGCATCGTGGACGCCTGCCTGCGCAAGGCGCCGGGTGAGCGCCCGGGGCCGCTCGACGTGCTCGCGGAGCTCGTCCCGGGCGGCGGCGCCGCCGAACTGATCACCGCCGGATGGCTGCCGCAGGACCTGGTCACCGGGCTGAGCCGGCAGGCCGTCGCGCTCCTCGACCTGGACGTCCCCGCCACCACCACCGTGACGAACGACCACGCCACACCGGAAGATCACAACCGGGCACTGCCATGGCCGCCGGAGCCGGCCGCGCCGCCAGCCACAGCGGCCGCAGCGGCCGCAGCGGCCGCGCCATCGGGCGTAACGCGGGCCGCACCACCGGGCGCACCGGCCGCACCATCAGGCACCCCGGTCGGGCCCGACGCCCCGCCGGCCGGTGGGCGGCGCGCCCTCGTGACCGTGGCCGCCCTGGGTGTCGTGTGCCTCGCCGTGATCGTGACGGCCGTCCTGCTGGTCGCCCTGCGCGGCTCGGACGGCGGCTCGGACGGCGGCGGCGCGGACGCCGGCGCGAGCCCCGGGGCCACCGCCGGGATCGGCTCCCTGACCGACCTCCTCGACCAACCGACCTCGAGGCCGACCGTCGGCGGGCCGCCGGCGAGCTCGGGTTCGGCGCCCTCGGACGGGTCGGGTCCCACGGTGCCGGGGGCCCTGCCGGCCGGGTACACCGGCACCTGGGAGGGACGCATCACCTCGCGGCTCGGGGTCGCGCAGGACGTCGTGATCACGCTGCGGCCCGGCGAGAGCGGTCAGACGGTCGGCCACGCCGAGGTCACCCTCGTCGGGCTGGGGGCGTTGGGAGGTGACGCGCCGATCCGGTGCGTCGGTGACCAGCAGCTCGTGGGCATCAGCACCGCGGCGGGCTCCGGGCCCGAGGTGGTCCTGCGCGACATCGGGGGCGCGGGCGACAACCCCACCCTGCTGGGTCTGCCGGTGTGCACGAGCGGCGGCACGACGAGGCTGCGCCTCGCGGCGGACGGCGCCCTCGACTACCAGTCCGAGGACGAGGCCGGCGGGCGCCCGGCGGGAAGCCTGCGCCACCGCCCCTGACCCGCTCAGCCGGGTGTGACCCCCTCGATGCGGGCGACGGCGAACTCGCGCTGCGCCTCGCGGAGGTGGCACCAGGAGTCGAGACGCCCGCCGAGCAGTTCCACCGGGGCGATCAGACGGCTGGTCCGCCGCTCGAACCGGTCCCGGTAGATGATCGTCACGATCTCGCCGTGGTCGAGCGCGGCGGCGAGGAGCTGGCGCTCGACGAGGGTGAGCCGCGGGTTCAGCCGGCCGAGCTGGCGTACGACACGCGGGTCGGCCCGGGCGGCGTCGCCGGCGCCGGCCCGGTTCGCGAGGATGCGCCGCGCCACATCCGCCGGAGCCGCCCACGTTCCGGACTCGCCCGCGCTCCCCGCGCTCCCCGCGCTCCCCGCGCTCCCCGCGCTCCCCGCGCTGCCACGCTCCGAAGCCGCCCCCGCGGCGGCGTCGCGGCCCGAGGCCGGCGGGCCGCCCGGCCGCCGGCGGATGACGACGGTGCCGTGCTCGTCCTCGACCACCGGAGCCATGCCCGCGGCGCGCAGGCGTTCGGCCACATCCTCGGCGTCCGCGCCGCACGCCGCGACGGTCGGTGCCAGTCGCCGCAGGTCCAGCGACCGCAGCGCCCGGGTCGCCAGGATCTCGTTGATCGTCGCCTCGTCCGCGACGACCGCGGCCCGCACCGCCCGCGCGCGGATGTGGCCGTGGCGGCGGGCGACGTCCGCCACGAGGTACTCGAGCCCTTGAGGCACCTCGTGCGCCGCGCCGGCGCGCAGCTCGTCGAGCAGCTCCTGCGCGCTCCAGCCGACGTCCAGCGCGCCGCGGATACTCGCGGAGGTGAACCGCCACATCCCGGCGGCGCCGCGCGACTCCGGCACGGCCGCGTCGGCGAGCAGGCGGGCGATCGCGTGGTTGGGCTGGCCGGCCACGGTCGCGGTCAGGTCGGACTGCAGGATCATGGTGGACGCGTCGCGCGGCAGGGCGGGGCCGCACCGGCGGGCCAGCTCGTCCACCAGCGGCCCGAGGGTTCCGGTGACGAACCCGGCCAGCGTGGGCGTCGGGGAACCGTACTGGTGGGCCCGCATCTGCCCGGTCGGGTCGAGCGGCGCCGCCGCGAGGACCTCGCAGACCGCGGCACCGAGATCGGAGACGGTGTCCTCGGCGGCGACGCCGAGCAGCTCGGCCTCCCGGACGGCGGCCCGGCGCTTGTTCGCCAGCTGGGGCCGGTCGTAGCCATGCAGCGGCAGGAACCACTCGAGGTGGCTGCCCGCGGCGGCCAGCGACCGGCCGGGGCTGGCCGTGGTGAGCAGCGTCCGGCGCACCCGGCCCGCGCCGGAGGCGAGCGGGAGCGGCGGCGGCTGGTCCCGGCCGCTGTCGATCTCACGGTGTGTCGGGGACTGGTCGAGGAGGAACCAGGCCAGGGCGAGCACCGCCCAGCGACGTCCGACGTCCGACCCGCGCCAGCCGGGATACTCGCCGGTCGGCGCGTAGCCGCCCTCCTCACGGGCCAGCAGCCCCGCGGCGTGGGCGACGTCGATCCAGAGCGGGAGCTCGCCCTCCGCGAGCGCGAGGGTCCGGGCCAGCCGGGCGCGTTCCCGGGTGCCGATGCCGCCCTTCTTCAGCGCGGCGAGGGGCACCCGCTCCGCCTCGGCGAGCAGCGCCGCCACCGACCGCAGGGCGTGCCCGGCGGCGGCCTGGATCCCGGCGGCGAACGTCTCGTCCGCGCGATCCGCGCCCGCCGGGCCGAGGCTCGGCGGCCCGGTCAGCCGGACCTCCGGGTCTGCCGCCCACAGAACGGTCACGACCTCCCGGGGCACCTCGATCTCACCGCCGACGAGCAGGAGCAGCCCGGACTCGACGAGTATCCCGGCCGCTTCCTCCCGGTTCGACCCGGCCGGGAGCCGCCCACGGGCCCCGACACCGAAGCCGTTCGTACCGAAGGCACCTGTATCCAGGGGGTCGTCGGGCTCGTCGCCGGTCACCAGACCCGTCGGGTCGCGGACCAGTTCGGCCAGCAGGTCGCGGGCCGGTCGGGGCAGCCGTCGCACCGCGGCGGCGACGCCGTCCGGGTCGGCCATCAGCTCCCCGACGACGCGGGCGGACCGCTCCCAGGTCGTGGACGAGGTGACCCGGGCCCCGGGAACGAGCCCGCGGGCGGCACGGCGCAGGTCGGTGACGGCGATGGCCGGGATGAGCTCCGCGGCCGGGTGCCACACCGCGACCTCGTCGTCCCACAACCGCCGGAACGGCTCGAAGGCGTGGACGACGCCGTCGCTCTCCCAGAGCAGCGCCCGCCGGGCGACCGGGCGCAGCGCCGCGCGGATCCCGTCCCTGGACCCGCCGAGCAGCAGCACCAGCCGGTCCAGCGGGACGGGCGGGCCCAGCATCATGACCGCGTCGCACAGCAGGAGCCCGTCGCGGTCCAGGTCGTTGACGGCGGCGAGCATCGAGTCCGCGTCCCCGAGCAGGCGCACGAGCTCACCGACTCCGCGCGGCGGGTCCTCGAGGACGTCCTGGCGGGCCCGCAGGACGGCGGTGAGGGCCGCCTCGTCCAGGCCCTGGACGAAGTCGAGGTAGCTGTCGGCCGACCTGCGCGGTTCCCGCAGGGCCGCCGCCCGCCGTCCAGCCATGTGACGCTCCCGTCGTCGGTTCGACCATGCCGGACGCACCCCGCCGCGACCGCCGCGTGTGTCGGCAACCTGCTCGTCGGACACCCCCCGCGGCATCCGCCGGCCGCCGCCGGGTCTGCACCATTGTGCAGTCCGATGCCGGACGGCGACCGATACGGTGCGAGCGACAGGCTCGCATCGGGCGCGGCGGGTCGCACCACGGCGGGTGCGCCGCGGGGCCGGTGGCGGGGACCGGGCGCCGGCGACCGAGGCGGCGCGGTCCGGCACGGAATAGCGTCCACAGGGTGACCCATGAAACGTAGCGCGCAGGCCCCGTCCTTCAGGGCGAGGTTAGCGCGTCAACTCCGCCGTCAGGGTGACAGTGGAATGATGTATTCTGTCAGCTGTGGGGAGTTGGAGTCGGGTTGTGAAGCGGGCCTACAGGTATCGCTTCTACCCGACTGCCGAGCAGGCAGAGCAGTTGGCGAAAACGTTCGGCTGTGTGCGCTATGTGTACAACCGGGCGTTGGCGGAGCGGCATCGGGTCTGGTTCCAGGAGCAGCGCCGGGTCACGCATGCCGAGACGGACAAGATGCTGACGGCGTGGAAACGCGACCCGGAAACGGCGTGGCTGGCCGAGCCGTCGAAGGGGCCGTTGCAGGCGACGCTGAGGCATCTGCAGACCGCCTACGTGAACTTCTGGGAGAAGCGGGCCGGTTACCCGTCCTTCAAGAAGAAGGGCAGGACCCTCGACTCGGCGACCTACTTCCGGAACTGCTTCAGTTTCCGCGACGGGCAGGTCAGGCTCGCGAAACAGGATCTGCCGCTGGACGTCGCCTGGTCGCGTCCGCTGCCCGAAGGCGCGGCGCCGTCCCAGGTGACGGTGTCGCGCAACGCCCGCGGCCAGTACCACATCTCGATCCTGGTCGAGGAGACCATCACCAGCCTGCCTCCGTCGCCGGAACAGGTGGGGGTCGATGCGGGTGTCGCGTCCCTGGTCGCCTTGTCGACGGGCGAGAAGGTGACCAACCCGCGGCACGAGCGGGCCGACCGTGCCCGGCTCGCCCGCGCGCAGCGGGGGCTGTCCCGCAAGCGGAAGGGTTCGGCGAACCGGGCCAGGGCCCGGCTCGCCGTGGCGCGTGTCCACGGGCGGATCGCCGACCGGCGCCGGGATCATCTACACAAGCTGTCCACGAGGATCATCCGCGAGAACCAAACGGTGGTCATCGAGGACCTGGCGGTCCGCAACATGGTCCGTAACCATTCGCTGGCACGGGCGATTTCCGACGCTTCCTGGTCGGAGCTACGGCGGATGTTGGAGTACAAGGCCGACTGGTATGGCCGCACGGTGATCGCGATCGACCGTTTCTACCCGAGCAGCAGGACCTGCTCGGCCTGCGGGTCGATCGTCGAAAAGCTGCCGTTGCACGTGCGGGAGTGGGAGTGCCGCTGCGGCGCGCACCACGACCGGGATGTCAACGCTGCGAAGAACATTCTGGCCGCGGGGCTCGCGGTGTCTGCCTGTGGAGACGGAGTGAGACCACCTCGCTCCTAGAGCGAGGAGGCGTCCGTTGGTGAAGCAGGAACCCGTATCGCAAGGTGCGGGAATCCCCGGCGGCCTTCAGGCCGGGGAGGATGTCAAATCTCGCTACCCGGCGCACTGGGCTGCGGACGGCATTCTCGCCGACGGCGCGCCCGTCCAGCTGCGCCCCGTGCTGGGCACCGACGCCCTGGGCCTGGCAGAGCTGCGGGCCGGCCTGTCCGCGGCGGACGTCACGCGCCTGCCCGCGCGGTGGGCGGAGCGCTCCCCCAACGAGCTGGCCGGGCATCTCACCGCCGCCGGTAACCCTGCCGCCACCCGTGGCAGTGGGCGGCTCGCCGTCGCGGCCGTGCTGCGCGGACGTCTGGTCGGCACGGCGGACTACGAACGGATCGCTGGCTCCGACGACGCGGTGGTCGCCCTGGTCGTCGAGGCTGCGCACCGTGGCCGTGGGCTCGGACTGCTGCTGCTCGAGCATCTGATCGCCGCCGCGCGCGAACGCGGGGTGAGCCACCTCGTCGCCGATCTGCGCGCGGGCGACGACCGGGCGCTGCGGGTCTTCCACGCCGCGGGCTTCGCCGGCGCCGAGACCCGCCCGCGCACCCCCCGGCAGGACGGCGCTGGTCAGGACGGCGCTGGTGGCGTGCGGGTGGTGTTCCCGACGGCGCAGACTTCGCGCACCCGGGGCATCTCCCGGGCGCTGGAACAGCGGGCGGAGGCGCGGAGCATCGCGCGGCTGCTCACACCGCGCGCGGTCGCGGTCGTCGGCGCGAGCCGGCAGCCCGGCAGCGCCGGCCACGAGGTCTTCCGCCGGCTGCTGGCCAGCGATTTCCATGGCCCGGTCTACCCGGTCAACCCAGCGGCGCGCCAGGTCGCCTCGGTCTACGCCTACCCGGACGTCCGCGAGATCCCGGACGCGGTCGACCTCGCCGTGATCGCCGTCCCGGCGCCGGCCGTGGCCGACGCGGTGCGGGCCTGCGCGGAGAAGGACGTCCGTGGCCTGATCGTCGTCTCGGCCGGGTTCGCGGAGGCCGGGCCCGACGGGCGGGCCCGGCTCGCCGAGGTCACCCGGCTGGCCCGGGAGTCCGGCATGCGGCTGATCGGCCCGAACGCGATGGGCGTGATCAACACGGACCCGGCCGTCCGCCTGCACGCCACCTTCGCGGCCGGCGACCCGCCGGTGGGACGGGTCGGCGCGTTCACCCAGTCGGGGGCGCTGGCCGGGACGTTCCTCACCGAGGCGTCGCGGCGCGCGATCGGCCTGTCCACGTTCGTCTCCACCGGTGACCGCTCAGACGTCTCGGCCAACGACGTGCTGCAGTACTGGCAGTCGGACCCGCACACCGATGTGATCATGCTGCACCTGCAGGGGTTCGGCAACCCGCGCAAGTTCGCCCGGATCGCCCGGCGGGTGGGCCGACGCAAGCCGGTGATCGCGCTGAAGAGCGGGCGCAGCGCCGCCGACCCGGCCCTGGACGCCCTGTTCACCAGCGCCGGGGTCATCCGGGTGGACACGTTGAGCCAACTGTTCGACCTGGCCGCGCTGCTGGCGTCCCAGCCGCTGCCCGCCGGGCGACGCGTCGGCGTCGTGGGGACGTCCAGCGCGCTCGCCGCCCTGGCGACGGACGCCTGCCGGACGGCCGGCCTGGAGGTACCGCCCTTCTCCACCGCCACGGCGGAGGCGTTGAGCGACACGCTCGGCCGCCCGGAGCCGGCCAACCCGGTGGACCTGGGCGCGATGGCCGCGCCCGAACGGTTCGAGCGCGCGCTGCGCGCGGTCGCCGCCAGCGCGGACGTCGACGCCGTGCTGGCGCTGATCACCCCGCACCCGGCCGTCGAGGAGCTCGCGCGGGCCGTGCGGGCCGTGGCGGGCTCCGGCCGGGTGCCCGTGGTGGCCTCCTACCTCGGGTACGACGGGATGCCGTCCGCGCTGGCCGCCCCGGGCGACGGCATCGCGACGCCCGCGCCCGGCTCCGTGCCGTCGTTCGCCTCCCCGGAGTCGGCCGCGCTCGCGCTCGCCCGGGCGGCGGGCCACGCGGCGTGGCGCAGCCGCGAGCAGGGCACCGTCCCCACTCTCAACCGGCTCGACCTGGACCGCGCGCGCCGCGCGGCGGCCGCCGGCCCGACGGACGGGACGTGGCTGCCCCAGGAGCTGGTCGGCGACATCCTGGGCGGGGTGGGGCTGGCGGTCTGGCCCAGTGAGCCGGTGACGACCGCCGCCCAGGCCCTGGACACGGCCGAACGGCTCGGCTGGCCCGTCGCCCTGAAGATCGCCGACGAACGCTTCCGCGGGCGGCTGGACGTCGGAGCCGTCCGGCTGGGCGTCGAGGGGCCCGGCGCGCTCGCGGAGGCCTGGCGCACGATCCGCGCCGCGGTCGGGCCGGGCGACATGGTCGTCCAGCCGATGGCGCCGGCCGGGGTGTCGACCGTGATCCGGATGACCCAGGACCCGGCGATCGGGCCGCTGCTGTCGCTGCGCCTCGGCGGGGCCGTCGCGGACCTGTTGGTCGACCCGCTGGCCCGGGCGCTGCCGATCACCGACCGGGACGCCGCCGAGATGGTGCGGGGCATCCGCGGCGCGGTGCTGCTGGTCGGCGGCGCCGGCACCCCGGCGGCGGACACGGCCGCCCTGGAGGACGTGCTGCACCGGCTGGCCCGCCTCGCCGAGGAGGTGCCGGCGGTCGCCGAGGTGCTCCTGGATCCGGTGCTCGTCGGCCGGCCCGGCGTGGTCCTACTGCATGCCGGCGTCCGCCTGCTCCCGCCGGGAACCGATCCCGAGTCACTGCCCCGGCGGATGACGGGCTCCGGCGTCGAGTACTTCCGCTAGTACCGCCACGGCATTCGTACCCGGGTGCGGCGATGCTCGGCGACGGCCGCTTCAGTTTCGTCGACGGGCGCTCCAGAACGAGCTGACCACCTGGACCAGCCTCGACAAGGAGGTCGTCGACGCCGCCGGCCGCCAGGCCCAGGCCCAGACCCGGGAGAACCGCACCGGGCGATCGGTGCGGCCACCGAGCTGTTCGTCCGGCTGGGCTTCGCGGCGACCTCGACGGCCCAGATAGCCGCGGCTGCCGGAGTCTCCACGCCGACCGTCTTCGCCTACTTCTCCTCGAAGATCAACCTTCTCAGGGCGGCCGTCGACGAGGCGGTCGCGGGCGACGACGAACCGGTCGCCCTGCACGAGGGGCCGGCCATGCGGGCCGTCCACGACGGCGCCACGGCCGGCGAGGTGCTCGGCGCGTTCGCGGTGGCCGCGACGGAGATCGCGCAGCGCGCCTTCCCGCTGCTGTCGGCACTGCGCCGGGCCGCGGACGTCGATCCGCAGGCCGGCGAGCTCGTGCGCGACCTCGAACACCAGCGGCGGGCGGTCCCACGACGCCTACCGCGAGTGGGTGACAGGCGCCGCGCTCGGCGCGCTGACCCCCGACGGGCCAGTCGACGCGCACCGGCGACGTGCGCTATCCTTCCCTAAACTTCCATAAAGGGATCAGTCATGCCGTGAAGTCGGCATCAATAAAGAACTATAGGGATGCCGCAGGTCGAGGGGGCCCAGTGGGCGAGGATTACCGCTGACGACGGACAGCGTCTGGGTCGCCACCGTGAGCTTCGACGCGCTCCTCGCCAGCGCGCGCTCACGAGAAGAGGGAGAAACCGTGGCGGAGGACCTCACGATTTCCAACGGGGCGATACCCGACGAGCTCGAACAGGTGGGCGCCGTATCCGTCCTCGTCTGCTCGCCGGAGGGTCCTCTGGTCCGGGTCGAGCAGGACGCTCTGGACATCATCGGCACCGCGATGTATTTGCGGGCCGCGTGGGCGGCGGTCCCGGTCACGCGGCTCACGCCGGAGTTCTTCGAGCTCCGCAGCGGCCTGGCCGGCCAGATCCTGCAGAAGTTCGTCAACTACCGGGTCGGGCTGGCCGTGGTGGGGGACATCTCGGCGTTCACGGCGGCGAGCGGCGCCCTGCGGGACCTGGTGCGCGAGTCCAACCAGGGAGTGCACCACTGGTTCGTCCCCGACCTGGACGCCGTCCGCTCCCGACTCGCCCCGCCCGACAGGAGCGGTTCCTGACCAGTCTCCTCACGTGCCCGCCCGCTGCCCGCTCGCCGTTCGGTGTCCTGCTCGCCCTTCCGCGACGAGATCCGGCCGCGTTCGGCCCGGAGGGGCGAGGCGAACATCAAAGACTCATCAGGGCGAGTCAGATGCCAAAGTGCGAGCCCCACCTCGGCCCAGGGTGCCGGGGTGCCGGGGTCACCGCGGACGAGCCGGACGCCAAGGGATCTTAGATACCAAGGTCCTTGGCCCGGGCGATGAGCTGCTTCTCCCGGTCGACCATGTGGTGGGCGGTCGAGACGTCGTGGATGTCGGCGTTGAGCCGCAGCAGCGGCTCGCGCAGCTTCTCGACGGCTTCCGGCTCGCGTTCGCGGCGCTGGGCCTGCTGCGCCTGACCGGGATAGCGGCCACGCTCGCCCCCCGGATCCAGTCGCGATTCGGCCGCCCGGCTGGACGCGCGTTCGGGCGCTTGTTCGGACGGCCGCGGCCCGACCCGTGGGCGCCCCCGCCGCGACGGGCAGGACGTCCACCGTCACCTTCCGTGGAGAATGCGCCGGGCGCCTCGCGGGAGAAGCGGCGGATCTCGCGAGAGATAAGGCGCCACTTTCTCGGCGCGCTCCCCCGGCAGATGTCGCACAAGACAACCTCTGCCCGGGCGGGCCTCGGCAGACTCACGGTCCAGCCACCCCACCTAAATCGTCTGATGTATAGTGGCCTCGCTGACTGACAACTTCTGGCGGCTGTTCTTCGAGACGGTCGTTGCTTCGACATCCGCTGTGGCGGCCGCGAGACGGGTGGACTGGGATGCTCAGCGTGGAGCGGGTGCGCCCCGCCTACGTCCAGGTTGCGGCTCAGCTACAGGAGCTGATCGTGCGCGGCGATCTGACCGCCGGTCAGCGCCTGCCCGTCGAGGCCGAGCTGTCGACGATGTTCGGCGTCAGCCGGTCCACGGTCCGCGAGGCGCTGCGGCTGCTGTCGTCCCAGCACCTGGTCGAGACGCGGCGGGGAGTCCACGGCGGCACCTTCGTCGCGGCGCCGGACACTGGCCTGATGGGCGATTTCCTCGAGACCGGCCTCGGCCTGCTCTCGGGCGCCGACCTGGTCAGTGTGGATCAGCTGATCGAGGCCTGTGACCTGCTCGAGGTCCCGGCTGCCCAGCTGGCCGCCGTCCGGCGGACACCCACCCAGCTCGAGATGATCCGGAAAGCGACCACGGCCACCGAACGGATCGAGGATCCGGTCGAACGGTACGAGGGCAGCAACGGATTCCACGCCTCGATCCTGGCCGCCTGCGGCAATCCCCTGCTGAATCTGGTGGCGACACCGGTCTTCAGCGTTCTACGGACCCGCTTCCAGCGTTCGAGCGTCGACGCCACATTCTGGGAACGCTCCGCCCGGCAGCACCACGAGATCTACGAGGCCATCGAACGCGGCGACGCCGAACAGGCCGGAGTTCTGATGCGCGCCCACATAGACGAGTTGCGCGTTCTCGTTCCCGGCGGGGTGGAGGCCGTGCGACGGCGGACCGTCGGCACCGGATCGGTTGAGGCCGCGAGTGCGATCGCCGCGGCCACCGAATCGCCGGCGGCCGCGGGCTCGGCCACCGTCTGATCGGGTTCAGGTCACGGCGCGGCCGGTCGTCAGGACACGACGGGTCACGAAGTCGAGAAACGCCTCGTTGAAGACCTCGGGACGTTCCAGGTAGGGAACGTGGGCGGGCCCGGTCCACGACCACCAGCTCCGAGCCCGGCAGGGCCGCATGGGCGGCGTGCGCCATCGAGACGGGGAAGGGCCCGTTTTCGCGCCCCAGACGATCTGGACGGGCAGCCCGGGGGCGAGCTCCGCCAGCCCGGCCAGCACCAGGTTGTCGTCGACCCCGGTCTCCATGTACCGGCCGAGCCGCTCGAGGACGTCCCGGCCGGCCGGGCCACCATCCCGTGACTGAGCAGGACCGGCGGCGCTGCCACACCGGCGCTGGCTTCGGTGGGTGGCGTTGCGCGGCGGGTGGTAGCACCGTCACCAGTCGCAAGGTCTCCACCTCCATGCCCACGATGTCGGCGATGCTGGCCTCGGCGGCCTCGAGCGCGCGGCTGATGTTCGCGAACGTCGCCCGGGTCTGCTCGGCGACGTCCTCGCCGCCGATGACCTTGAAGTTCTCGTCCACCGGCGCCTGGCCGGCCAGAAAGATCAGCCCGTTCGGACTAATAATCTTGACGACGTGGCGGTAGCTGCGCCCCGCCGTGTCCCACGCGCCCGCCGGGTTCAGGTACTCCCGCTCCATCGCACCGCTCCTCGCCTCGACTCCACTCAGCCCGGACGACCCCGGCCGAACTCGCGAACCACTAATGTCCGACTTTATACGTCGCGACTAGATTTCGACCCTTGTCCGTTGCGTAATAGCATCTTGGACGGCCGAATAGAGTGGGAGACTTATTATCCGACTTAATTTGTATCGAGCCTTGGGACGACCTAGGCGAACATGAGGAGCAAGGAGCGGATCACGGATATCCTCTTCCGTAGCGCGACCGTCGCGGACGGAACCGGCGATCCGCCGCGCCAGCCGGACGTCCGAATCTCCGGAAGCTTGATCACCCAGGTCGGGGAGCGGCTACCCACCGGCGGCGCAAGCGGCTCAACGTCGGCACGTTCCCGGCTACGCGGCCGACCTGGTCGCGTTCGCCCCCGACACCGTCGGCGACGACGATCCCGTCCGGGTCTGGGACCTCCCCGCCGGCAGCGACCGGCTGATCGCCGGGACCCACGGCATCGCCGGAGTCCGGGTCAACGGCGTGGCGATCTCCTGCGACGGCACGGACGTCGACGGCGCCTATCCCGGCGTGCTTGTCCGGCCCACCGCACAGGGCTTCGGGTCCGCGGAGGTCGCGGGTCCGAATAGGGTTGCGGGCAGTGGCGGAGCGGGCGCGCTGGGCTGGACTGGGCGGACCGCTGGTGGCAGAGGAGACGGCGTGGATCTCGAGCTGGCGGGCAAGGTCGTCCTGATCACCGGCGGCTCGGACGGGCTCGGCGCCGCGTTGGTGCGCACTCTCGCCGCGGAGGGGGCGCGTGTCGCGTTCTGCGCCCGCGACGCGGACCGCCTCAACCGCCTCGCTGCCGAGGTGGCACCGACCGCCGCGGCCGGCGCGGAGTTCCTGCCTGTCCCCGCGGACGTCACCCGCCTGGCCGACCTCGAGCGGTTCGTCGAGCAGGCCGTCGGCCGCTGGGGGCGGATCGACGGCCTGGTGAACAACGCCGGGCGCAGCGCCGCCGGGCCGTTCGCGTCGCACACCGACGAGGTCTGGGACGCCGACCTGCAGCTCAAGGTGCACAGCACCGTCCGGCTGACCCGGTTGGCGCTGCCGCACCTGCGCGCGGCCGGCGGCGGCTCCGTGATCAACACGCTGGCCATCGCCGCGAAGACCCCCGGCGCCGGATCGACCCCCACCTCGGTCTCCCGGGCGGCCGGGCTCGCCCTCACCAAGGCGCTGTCCAAGGAACTCGGCCCGGACGGAATCCGGGTGAACGCAGTGCTGATCGGGCTGCTGGAGAGCGGCCAGTGGGACCGCCGCGCAGCCGAGCGAGGCATCGGCGTGGACGAGCTGTACGCCGAGCTGAGCCGGGGCTCCGACATCCCCCTCGGACGGGTCGGCCGCGCCCAGGACTTCGCCGACCTCGCGGCCTTCCTCCTCTCCCCCCGCGCCGGTTACCTGACCGGCGTCGGCATCAACCTCGACGGGGGCCTCTCGCCCGCGCCCTGATCCTCGCCACCAGGGTCCTTGTCGCCGGGAAAAAGCGGCGATCGCACGCTTTAACACGCTCGGTCCGGGCAGCAGACGTACGAACCCCGAGATCGCCCCGAAGCGTGGAGGAACATCGTGAGCCTGATACACAGCCTGCTCGAAGGCCTCGACGACGGCGACCGTGACCGAACGGTCGGGCTCATCAACAGCAGCATCACCACCGACCTGGAGAACGTCGCCGCCGGCGCCGGCCCCGCCCGGCAGGTGGACGTCGGCACGCGCTCGCGGGCCCGCCGCTCCGGCGGCGGATCGCGCTCCGGCTCCCGTTCCAAGTCCGGGCGCTGAACCGCCCGAAGCTCCGCCCCCACGACGACAACACTCCAAAACGGGGACAACGCACCAAAAACTCGACGAGATCACCGGATCCTCCGGCGTGGACAGTTCGAGATGTCCGATTGCGGTACTAGGTTCTGGTCGTTCGGCCCGCTCCCTCCTTCCGACGGGCCGTCCGCGTCTCACGGCAACCGCCCGCGGGACGCTCCGACCGCCCGGAACCACATGCCCTCCCTGGCCTGTGGCGGCCCGACGCCAGGGGGAAGATGCGCCTCGTCCACGCCGCGGACATCCATCTCGACAGCCCCCTTCGGGGACTGACCCGGCTGGGTGACGGCGATCTGGCCCACCTGCTGCGGCAGGCGACCCGGCGGGCCCTGGCGAACCTCGTCGACCTCAGCGTCGACCGGGCGGCGGACGCGCTCCTGCTCGCCGGGGACGTCTACGACGGAACCTGGCGGGACTACGCGACCGGCCGGTTCTTCGTCGAGCAGATGGGCCGCCTGCGCGACGCCGGCATCCCCGTCTACATGATCTCCGGCAACCACGACGCCGAGAGCGAGATCACCCGGTCGCTGACCCTGCCCCCGAACGTCCGGGTGTTCGCCTCGGACCGGCCGGGCACGCATGTGGCGGACGACCTCGGGCTGGCCGTGCACGGGCAGAGCTACGCGACCGCCGCCGTCCACGACAACCTCGTCCAGCGCTACCCGGACGCCCTGGCCGGGCTGGTGAACGTCGGCCTGCTGCACACTGCCGCCGACGGCGCCGAAGGCCATGCCAACTACGCCCCGTGCTCGGAGGACGACCTGGCCCGCACGGGCTACGACTACTTCGCCCTCGGCCATGTCCACTCCCATCGCGTCGTTCACGGCGGCCCACTTCCCGGCGGCACGGCGACCCGCGGGGACGGGCCCGGGGGCCGCCAGGTCGCCGCGTTCAGCGGCAATCTCCAGGGCCGCACCCCGCGGGAGAGCGGGCCGAAGGGCGCCCTCGTCGTCGAGATCCCCCAGGGCGGCCCCGCCCGCATCGAGCACGTCCCCTGCGACGTGGCCCGCTGGGCTGTCCTCACCGTCGACACCGTCGGCGCCGACACCCTCGACGACGTCCTGGGCCGGGTCACGGCCGAGCTGCGGGCGGCGCGGGACTCCGCGGGGGACCGTCCGGTCGTCGCGCGCACCGTGCTCACCGGCGCGTCGCGGGCCGCCGCGGGTCTTGCCGACGCCGAACGGCTGCGCGAGGAGCTCCGCACGGTCGCCGACGGCCTGCAGGTCTGTCTGGAGAAGATCGTCAACCGAGTGACCGACCCGCGCCCGGCCGGCGCCGTCGACCCCGAGCTGGTCTCCGCCGTACGCGCAGCCTGCGACGATCTGGGCACCCGCCCCGAGGACCTCGCGCGGTGGATCGGCCCCCTGGACCGCGAGGTCGGACGGCTGCTGCGCGGAGCCGACCTGCTCGACCTGGGCGATCCCCTCACACTCGCCGACCTCGCCCGCCGCGCCGGGGACGGTCTGCTCGCGCGCCTCTCCGGAGACGACGCCTGATGCGGGTCCGCGCGCTCGGCCTGGATCGCTACGGTGCCTTCGAGGACCGGCGGATCGAGTTCGGCCGTGGGCTGACGGTGGTCGTCGGCGCGAACGAGGCCGGCAAGTCGACGACGCTCGACGCCCTGTCGGACCTGCTGTGGACCTTCCGCGGCACCCGGCGGAGCTTCCAGTTCGGCCAGGGCGCGCTGAGCCTGACGGCCGACCTCGAACTGCCCGCGACGCGTCCGGCCGAGCTCCCGCCGCCGTCCCAGGAGACGGGGCCGGCCCGGCAGGCGCCGCCGGCCAGGGTCGAGGTCAGGCGGCGCAACAGCGGTCTGCAGACCGTTGACGACGGCGCGATCTTCCTCCCCCCGTGGGGTTCCGGTGGCGCCGACGCGCGTCGGCGCTGGCGGCAGGCGTTCGGGCTGTCCCACGCCGAGCTGCGGGCAGGTGGTGCGAGTGTCTTCGAGGGCACCGGCGACCTGGCCGAGCTCGTCTTCACCGCGCGCAGCGGGCGGGCGGTCCGCGGCCTGCTCGACACGCTCGCCGCGGAGATGGACTCCCTGTACAAGGCCCACCGCAACAACAAGAGCGTCCGGGTCCGCACCGCGCTGGCGGACTACGAGCGGCTGGCCGAGCAGGCGGCGTCCGCCATGACCCGCGCGGCCCATGTCGACGATGCCCGCCGGGAGCAGGCGCTGCGCCGCCGCGACGCGCAGGCGGCCGCGGTGGCGACCCGAGCCGCCGCCGACCGCCGCTCCCGCCTGGAACGGTGGGTGCGCGCAGCCCCACATGCCCGGGAGCTGGTCGTGCTCCGGGAACGCCACGCCGCGCTGCTCGCCGCGGGTGTGGCCCTCACCGCCGAGGAGACGGCGCTGTTCGACGCCAGCGTGCGGGAGGCAGCGACGGCCGAGGCCGACCTCGACCGGCTGACCGCCGATCTGCTCGACCGCCGGGCCGCGCGGGAGGCGCTGACGACCGACGAGTCCGTGCTCGCCGACGGCGAGATGATCACCCGGCTGGAGCAGTCCCGCGTGGCGCGGCTCGGCGACGGCGCCGACGCCCACGCGCTCGAGAACGAGGCCGCGCGCCACGCGGACTCCGCCCGTGCGCTCCTGCTCGACCTGGCTGGTCCGAGCGACCCGCGCACCGCCGCCGAGCTCCTGGCCGACCTGCACGTGCCGCGTGACCTCGCGGCCCAGCTCGACGCGCTCGCCGTGACGGTCGGCGAGCTGACCGACGAGCTGCGCCGCGCCGAGGACGCGCTCGCCGCCGCCCGCCTGCGCCGCGACGGCACCGACCAGTCCCCGGGCCACGACCCGGCGTCGATCAGCCAGCTGAAGGCGGTACTCGGCGCGATAGCCGGCGCGGGCTCGGCGACCGCGCTGACCAGGGCGGCCGTCGACGAGGCGGCCCGCGCTGTCCGCGACCGCCGGGAGGCGCTGCGCCGCGCCGGCGCCCGCGACCCGGACGGCCCGCCGCCCGGGATGCCCGGGCGCGACGAGATCCGGCTGGCGCGCGACCGGCTCGACGCCGCAGAGGTGGCCCTCGCCCGCCGCGAGGAGGAGCTCGTCGGCGCCACCCGGGACCTCGAGCTCACGCAGAGCCGGGTCGCCGACGCCGACGGCCGCGACCTCCCGGACCAGGCCACGCTCGACCGGGCCCGCGCGACCCGCGAGGAGCTCTGGAACCTGCTGGTCGACGCGGCCGGCGGCCTGCCGCCCGCGACCGGCGGCCGGACCCCCGCCCCGGCCGTTGGCGGGGTGCCACCAGTCGGCGGCCGGCTGACGCCGGAGCGGGCTCGCGAGCTGCTGCCGGTCATCGCTGCCGGAATCGCCCGCGCCGACGAGGTCGCGGATCAGCTCATCCGCCACGCCGATCTGGCCGCCCGGCGGGCCCAGCTCCACCGGGACGCCGACCTCGCGCACGAACGGGCCACCGCGGCGCTCGCCGCCACCGCGGCCGCCGCCGAGGCAGCCGATCAAGCCCGCGCGGCGTGGGAGGGCCACTGGCACGAGCCAGGCCTGGCCGTACCCTCTCGCGCGGACGCGGACGACGTCCAGCGGGCTGTCGACGAGGCGCACCGGGCGCACGCGGAGCTGCTCGCCGCGGAGACCCGCATCGCCCTGCTGGGTGCCCAGGCCGACGCCCAGCGGACCGCGCTCGCCCAGGCCCTCGCCGAGGTCGGCCTCGCCCGGGTGGACGCCGACCTCGACAGTCTTCTCACCTGCGCGCAGACCGTGCTCGCGGACGACGACCTCGCACAGGTCCGGCGGGCTGACGCCGCCCACTTCGGGCGGGCCGTCGAGGAGGCCGAACGCGAACGGGACAAGCGGCGCGAGGAGCTGCTCGGCGCCGAGGGCGACTGGGACAACCTCGTCCGGGCGGCCGGGCTGGCTTCGGTCACCGACCCGCGGGGCTGGACCGAACGGCGGGGCGTGCTCGCGCAGGCGGTGGCTCTGCACGAGCAGGCCGACCGCGCCGCGCGGGACGCCGAGCGTGCCGCCGGCCGCCATCGGGCGTTCGCCACGGACGTCCGCGAGCTCTCGGCCCGTCATGGCCTCCTGCACCGCTCGCGCGGCCAGCGCCCCGACTCGCCCGGCACCAGCACCAGCGGTGGGGCTGGGGCTGGGAGTGAAACCGGAACTGGCGGCGAACGTCTCGCGGCGGGCCCAGTCGCGCCCGACGGGCCGGGCGATGAGGCCGACGAGCTGGCCGATCTGCTCGATCGGCTCAGCGCACGGCACCAGGCGAGCATCGAGAGCCGTACCCGCCGCGCGGAGATCGACCAGGCGGTCGCCACCCTGAACACCCGGGTCACCGCGGCGACGCTGCTGCGGGACAGCGCCGTCGGCCGCCTCGACGAGTTGCGCGCGCAGGTCGTCCTCGCGCCCGGTCAGCAACTGGCCGACGCGGCGGACCGCGGCCGGGACCTCGCCGGGATCACGGCGGCGATGACCGCCGCCGAAGGCCTGCTGCGCGCCGCGGCACCCGGCGACGAGCTCGAAGCCGTCGTCCGCGCGCTGGCCGCGAGCACCGACGAGGACCTCGCCGCCGACCTCGCCGACGCGCGCGACGAGCACGAGCGCCGCACGGCCGCGCAGACAGAGGCGTGGACGGCCGTCGGGACGGTCGAACGGCATCTGCGGGATCTCGAGAGCGGCGCGGCCACCGGCGAGCTGCACGCCCGCGCGCAGGAGTCCCTGGCGCTCGTAGCCGAGACGGCGGAGCGCTACGTCATCGCGCGCATCCAGTACGAGACGCTTGGCCGTGAGCTGGAGTCCTACGAGCGCCGTCACGCGTCCCCCCTGCTCGCGGACGCGGGACGCCTGCTCGAACGGCTCACCGAGGGCCGTTACGTCGCCCTGCGGGCCATCGATCGCGGCGACGGCGCCCGGACGCTGCGGGTCGTCCGCGCCGACGAGGACGAGCTCGGCCCGGGCGAGCTTTCCGAGGGCACGGCCGACCAGGTGTTCCTGGCCCTGCGCCTGGCGGCGATCGACCAGCTCCAGCGGGAGCGGACCAGCCGCGGCGAACCCACGCTGCCGGTCGTGCTCGACGACGTCCTGATGACGTTCGACGACACGCGCGCCGAGGCGGCACTTCGCGTGCTGGCCGAGATCGCCGGGCGCTGGCAGATCATTCTGCTGACGCATCACGAGCATCTCACCGACCTGGCACGAGCGGTGGGCGCGCAGCTGCGCGCCGACGGACCAGGACAGGCGGACCGCGCCCTGACCCCACCCGGCGACGCCGAGCTGGTCACGATCAGCTATCTGCCGGGGGCGAACGTGCTCACGCCCACCAGAGATGCGGAGCAGATCCGGACGCTGGCCGCGCACGTCGTCCCGCCCGACCCCGGCGCCGGTGAGCCCGGCGGAGCCCCGGCTCTCACCGTGACGGCAGCGAGCGGGGGTGGGAACGGAAGCGCGGCCGCCGGCCGGGACGCCGGGAGGATCCGCGTCTGGGCCCGCCAGAACGGATTCGAGGTCGGTGACCGCGGCCGCATTCCCCGGGAGATCCTCGACGCGTTCGCCGACGCGCACTCCGCCTGATCCCCGCCCGGATGCCCGGACCGGCACCAGCAGACCCGGCGGCCGAGGGTGCCGGGGTGGCGGGCCGGTACCGTCGGATACGGCGGCCGGACGTCCAGGCCGTGCGCCGACCAGCCAGCCACGGCGGGCCCGGCGGGGCCGCCCGTGCGACGGCTTTGCGGCAGAACCACAGACCGGAGGCAGGAACCCGCGATGACCGGGAGTCAGAAGATCGCATATCAGGGCGAGCCGGGAGCCAACTCCCACATCGCCTGCCGCGACGTCTACCCCGACTTCGAGGCGGTACCGTTCCAGACCTTTGAGGAGTGCTTCACCGCACTGGAGGACGGCACGGTCGGTCTGGCGATGATCCCGGTGGAGAACTCGACCGCGGGCCGGGTCGCCGACATCCACCATCTGCTGCCGAACTCGTCCGTGCACATCATCGGTGAGTTCTTCCTGCCCATACGCCATCAGCTCCTCGGGCTGCCGCGGGCGACCATGGACGATCTGAAGACCGTGCACAGTCATCCGCAGGCCCTGGCCCAGTGCCGCAACGCGATCCGCGGGCTCGGGCTCACCGCCGTGCCCGCCGCGGACACCGCGGGCAGCGCCCGCGAGGTCGCCGAGTGGGGTGACGTGACGAAGGCTGCCGTCGCCTCGCGGCTGGCAGCCGAGGAATACGGCCTGCAGGTGCTCCGGCCCGACCTCGAGGACGAGGATCACAACACGACCCGCTTCCTCATCCTGTCGAACGAGCGCCTGCGGGCCGCGGCCGGCGTCGGACCGATCGTGACCACCTTCGTGTTCAAGGTGCGCAACATGCCGGCCGCGCTGTACAAGGCTCTCGGCGGTTTCGCCACCAACGGCATCAACATGACGAAGCTCGAAAGCTGCATGATCAGCGGCGAGTTCGTGGCGACGCAGTTCCTCGCCGACATCGAGGGCAGCCCGGAGGATCCCGCGGTGGAACGCGCCTTCGCCGAACTCGGCTTCTTCGCCGACTACCGCATCCTCGGTGTCTACCGCGCCAGCCGATACCGCGAGCGGTTCGACCCCCTGCGACTGAGCTCGTAACCGGTCATGCGGCGAGCGTTCCAGCAGGTGGACGTCTTCACGTCCGGCAGTTGCCTGGGCAATCCCGTCGCGGTCGTCCTCGACGCCGAGGGGCTGCCCAGTGCGGCGATGCGCCGCTTCGCCGCCTGGACGAACCTTTCCGAGACAACGTTCGTCCAGGCCCCGAGGGCACCCGGGGCCGACTACCGGGTGCGCATCTTCACGCCGACGGCCGAGCTTCCGTTCGCGGGTCATCCCACCCTGGGGACATGCCACGCCTGGCTGACATCCGGCCACACGCCGCGCGATCCCGACCGGATCGTGCAGGAATGTGAGGCGGGGCTGATCACCGTCCGTCGCGACGACGCCTCGGGACTGGCCTTCTCGGGACCGCCGCTGCTGCGTTACGAGCCCGCCGACGCCGAACTCGTGCGGCACCTCGCCGAGATGCTCCGCCTCGACCCGGCGGACATCCTCGCCGCGCAGTGGGTGGACAACGGCCCGGGCTGGGTCGGCGTGCTGCTCGACTCCGCCGCGGCCGTGCTCGCGATCCGCCCGGGCGCCGTCGACCTGGCCGTGGGGGTCGTCGGGCCACACCCGCCCGGCGGGCCGGGCGCCTTCGAAGTCCGCGCCTTCACGCCCCAGATCACCACTGTCGAGGACCCGGTGACCGGCAGCCTCAACGCCTCCCTCGCGACCTGGCTGTTCGACATCGGCAAGGCGGACGGGGCGTATGTCGTCAGCCAGGGGACGCTGCTCGGGCGGGAGGGCAGGGTCCGTCTCTCCCGTGATCCGGACGGGTCGGTGTGGGTCGGTGGCGACACTGTCACCTGTATCTCGGGGACCGTGGACCTCTGACAGACGCCGCCCCCCGGCCTGTCCGGGAGGCACCCGCTCGCGAGCCGCAGCCATCCGAGTCACAGCCACCCGAGCCACGGCGACGCAAGTTACAGACCCGCGAGCCACGGGCACGCCGCCGAGACGGCACGGGAGCCGGCCTACCGTGGAGTCATGTGTCGCAACATCACTGAGCTGCGCGGACTCGCGCCTCCCGCGACCGACGAGGAGATCGAGGCGGCTGCCCGGCAGTTTGTCCGGAAGGTGAGCGGCCTGCGCCAGCCACCGCCCGCCGCGGCCGGGGCCTTCGAGGCGGCGGTGGCCGAGGTGTCCGCGAGCGTCCACCGCCTGCTCGGGGAGCTGCCCGCGCGCCGCCAGCCGCCCGGGACAGTGCCGCCGCTGCGCCGACCAGAGGTACGGGCCCGCCTCGAGCGCTGAACCCCCAGGCCCGCCCGATGTTCGCCCTTGCCACATCATGGACATATCCCGTATGACGTCTGCTCCCGGACGGTATCCACGAGGCGCGTCGAGAGGCAGGCCATGCGGTTCGACGATTCGTCGGTCGACACGTCCCAGCTCGAGGACAGACGCGGCGGCGGCCTGGGCCGCGGTGCCGCCATCGGCGGCGGCGGCGCCGGCCTGGTCGGCCTGCTCATCTACCTGGTGGTGGCCGTGCTCGGCGGCGGCGACGGAACGGGCGCGAACGGAACGGGCATCGACGGGTCGGGGGGTGCGCAGCCGGGCACCGAACAGGGCACGACGGGCAGCGACATCGCCACCCGTTGCAACACCGCCGGCGCCCTGGACCAGTACGACGACTGCTTCGTCCTCAAGGTCTTCAACGAGGTGAACGAGGTCTGGACGGCCCAGTTCGCCCGGGCCGGCCAGCAGTACTCCGACCCGCGGCTGGTCTACTTCTCCGACGCGGTCTCGACCGGATGCGGAACGGCGTCCGCGCAGGTTGGGCCCTTCTACTGCCCACCCGACCGACGGGTCTTCCTCGATCTCGGGTTCCTCGAGCAGCTCCAGCGGGACTTCGGGGCGCAGGGCCGGTACGCGCAGGCCTACATCGTCGCTCACGAGGTCGGGCACCACATCCAGACGATCACCGGAACCGAGCAGCGGCTGCGCGAGGCGCAGAACGCCGACCCGTCCCGCCGCAACGCGCTGTCGGTGCAGCTCGAACTGCAGGCCGACTGCTACGCCGGGGTGTGGAGCACGCTGGCGAACTCCGCCGGCAACGTCACGATCAACGAAGCTGAGCTCGACGAGGCGCTCCGGGCGGCCGAGGCCGTGGGCGATGACCGGATCCAGGCCTCGGCCGGCGGCCGCGTCGACCCGGAGTCGTGGACCCACGGCTCGGCGGAGCAGCGACGTGAGGCCTTCCTGAACGGATACCGGGGCGCCTCGATGGCGGCGTGCGGCACCGTCCCGGCCTGAGTCGGCACGGCGCGTCCCCGCGACGGGACGTCCACCCGGCCCGATACATCGCAGCAGAAATCGCTGATAGAAAGGGCGAATGGGCGTCAATTCACCGGCTGCCAGCAGCCGGTATCCGGACCGATCTGTGGACGCCAGGAGAAGATCGTGATCTCCCGTGTGAGCATCGGCCATATTCATGCCTCCGCGCCGGCGAAATCCGGGCCGCCGAAGGACACTCCCCCGAAACCCGCGCCGCCGCCGATGCCGGGCTGGCGCAGGTTCCTCATCCCGGTCGGGCTGCTCGTCACGGTGATGCTGCTGATCGCTCCGAGCCTGTTCGCCACCCAGCCGGATTCGCTGACCTACTCCGATTTCGTGGGTCGGGTCGACAGCGGCGTGGTGCGCTCGGTCACCATCGACGACCGCGGTGGTGTCGACGGCACGCTGACCGACGGCACTGACTTCACCACCCAGATCCCCACCGCACTCGACACAACCGCGCTCGAACGTCAGCTCGCCGCCAAGAAGGTGCAGATCACGGCCACCAGGACGGGCACGTCGTTCTGGTCGGTGGTGCTGAGCTTCCTGCCGCTGCTGCTCCTGATCGGTTTCTTCGTGTGGTCCGGCCGCATGGCCCGGCGCCAGCTCTCCGGCGGCGGCGCGCTCGGAATGTTCGGCCGCTCCCGGGCGAAGATCACCGAGGCGGACCGGCCTGACACTCGTTTCAGCGACGTCGCGGGCTACGAGGGTGCGAAACAGGAGATCAGCGAGGTCGTCGACTTCCTGCGCAATCCCGACCAGTATCTTGAGGTCGGCGCACACGGCCCGCGCGGCGTGCTGATGGTCGGCCCGCCCGGCACCGGCAAGACCCTGCTCGCGCGCGCCGTCGCCGGCGAGGCCGAGGTGCCGTTCCTCTCGATCACCGGCTCGGGCTTCGTCGAGATGTTCGTCGGTGTCGGCGCATCCCGGGTGCGGGACCTCTTCACCGAGGCCCGCAAGCGGGCGCCGTCCATCATCTTCATCGACGAGATCGACGCCATCGGCGGCCGGCGCGGCTCCAGCGCGTTCGGCGGGTCCAACGACGAACGCGAGCAGACGCTGAACCAGCTCCTCGCCGAGATGGATGGGTTCGAGTCCACGTCGGGCGTGGTCGTCCTCGCCGCCACGAACCGCCCCGAGATCCTTGACCACGCGCTGCTGCGCCCGGGTCGATTCGACCGCCAGGTCACGGTGCCGCTGCCGACCCAGTCCGAACGGGCCGAGATCCTCGCCGTGCACACCCGCGGCAAAGCACTCACCGATGACGCCGATCTCACCCGGATCGCCCGGGGGACGCCCGGATTCTCCGGCGCGGACCTGGGCAGCCTCGTCAACGAGGCGGCGATCAACGCCGTCCGCGACGGACGTTCGGTGGTCAGCGCCGCCGATCTCGACGCCGCGCGTGACCGCATCCTCCTTGGACGGCGCGACGCCTCGAACGCCCTGCTTCCGGACGAGAAGCGGTCCGTCGCCGTGCACGAGTCGGGCCATGCCCTGGTGGCGGCGCTCTGCGACGACGCCGACCCGGTCGAGAAGGTGACCATCCTCCCCGCAGGAATGGCGCTCGGCGTCACCCAACAGCTCCCCGAGGCCGAGCGGCACCTCTACTCCGAGGCCTATCTGCTGGACAGCCTGGCCGTGCGGCTCGGCGGTCGGGCGGCCGAGCTGGTGGTGTTCGGCCACGGCTCCACCGGTGCCTCGAACGACCTGGCCGGCGCGACCCAACTCGCCACCCGGATGGTGCGTGAGTTCGGGCTGTCGGAGGAGATCGGACCGGTGGGCTACTCGTCCGACGGGCCCAACTTCATCGGCGGGGACGACCTCATGGCCCGCCCCTACTCGGAGCAGACGCAACGAGTGATCGACGCCGAGGTGGCACGGCTGCTGCGGGAGGCTCAGGCGCGAGCCGTCGACCTGCTGCGCATGCATCGGAACGCACTCGACGCCCTGACCGCGCGCCTGCTGGAATGGGAGACCGTCGATGGCACGGTGGTAGAGGAGCTCGCCGCCGCGTCGATGGCGAGCTTCACTCGCAGCCCGAGCGGAGACGGCTCCGGGGAAGGTCCGGACGGCGGCATCCCACCGCAGATCTCCCTGCAGACCTGATCCCCCTGGCCCGCGCTCGGGTCTCGAGGCAGTGGGTACTGCATCTGCATGACACCTGACGCCGCGGGCCCCGCGTTCGACGTGTGTGTGGTGGGCGCAGGCCCGGCCGGAATGATGCTCGGCCTGTTGCTCGCCCGCGACGGCCTCGAGACCTGCGTGTTGGAGAAGCACGCCGACTTCCTGCGCGACTTCCGCGGGGACACCGTGCACCCGTCCACGCTCGATCTGCTGGATTCGATCGGCCTTGGCGAACGCGTGCGCGACCTGCCCGGACGCCAGGTCACCGGGCTGAGATTCACCTTCGCGGACGGGACCTACCAGGTCGCGGACTTCTCCCGGCTGCGGGTGAGTCATCCCTACATTTACTTCGTCCCGCAGTGGGACCTGCTGGAGATGCTCGCGCAGGTCGGCGCCGGCCTTCCGACCTTCACACTGCTGCGTGAGCACGAGGTGACCGGCCTTGTCCGGGATGGCGATCAGGTGGTGGGCGCCGAGGCTCAGACCGCCCAGGGCCACCGGGTGCTGCGGGCGCGTCTCACGGTCGGTGCCGACGGCCGCGGATCTGTCGTCCGCGCGTCGCTTGGCCTGCCACTGCGACGTTTCGGCGCTCCGATGGATGTGTTGTGGTTCCGGCTCCCCCGCCGGGCGAGTGACGGGGATGGCCTCGGCGGTGTGGTCGGCCCGGGACGGATGCTCATCCGCATCGACCGGGGCAGCTACTGGCAGACCGCCTATCTGATCCGCAAGGGCGGCTACGACGCCGTACACGCGGAGGGACTCGACCGCCTCCGCGACAACGTCGCGACGCTCGCTCCGGACCTCGCCGACCGTGTCGATGAGATCAGGAGCTGGGAGGACGTCCACCTGCTGAGGGTGCAGGTCGACCGGGTGCGGCGCTGGCACGCTCCCGGCGCACTGCTCATAGGGGACGCCGCTCACGCGATCGGTCCCTAGGGCTAGGGGTCGGCCGCGTGGACACGCGCGTCTCCGACAGGGGGATCATGACCCGCACCGACCCGCCCAACCCGCCGCCCGGCACCGCCAGGCCGCCGCTCACCGACGCCGAGCACCAGGCCCTCACCGAGCACCTCGCCAACGTCGCCGGGGGCGCGAACCTCGCCCTCGTCGCGCTATCGCGCACCGTCGGCCAGCCGCCGCGGATCAGCCGCGCG